>NZ_LZHJ01000157.1:0-7185 GCF_001690815.1 Gilliamella sp. GillExp13
CAAGCATTGGTGACATTAGTTGAACGCAAAACAGGGCTAGTATTAATTGGGCGCCTCAATCAACGTACCGCCTCCGAAACGAGAGATATGATAATAAAATTGCTAACGCCGTTTAAAAAAATGGTTAAAAGCATCACCTTTGATAATGGAACCGAATTTAATTATCATCATGCTATTGAGCATTATTTAAATACTACCGTGTACTTTGCGGAGCCTTATAAAAGCTGGCAAAGAGGCACAAATGAAAACACCAATGGCTTAATATGTCAGTTTATACCTAAGTCAGCGGCCATTTCATTAGTTGACGACAAACAGATAAAGAAAATACAATATCTATTGAACACACGCCCAAGAAAACGGCATAAGTTTAAAAGCCCTGCCGATTTTTATTCTAAGGAGCTAAGAAGAATTGCACTTCATGGTGTAATCTAGGTACATTGCCTAAAAATATATAATCATGCGGCTAAGTTAGCTGGTAAAGTAGCAGAGCGTAAATATTTTTCAGCTATGTCACTTAATATCAAAGTAATCATTAAAACTTCCAATAAATATACATAACCCAAATAACGCCTTATCATCAGCAGAATATTATGCTTTCATAACATAAAATAGCCATCAAAAACCCGATATAAAGATGTAAATATTTTATTACAACATTTGCTTAAATTGTTATTACACTAACTCTTTAAACTAAATTTATAATTAAATAACAAATCATAAAACAATTATGATTGGATAAATAATAAAAATTCCATTTACTATTATGTAATTTTGTGTTTACATAATAATTGTTTGTGTAATTGTTATTTTACATATAAAAATATAAATGATTTTAACAAGGAAAATAAAATGTTAAAAGATACTTTAAATAATGTTCGAATCAGAGACGAACATATGTTAATCACACCTGAAGAAATCAAACAGCTTTACCCTCTTTCTCATGATTTAGAAAATCAAATTGCCTTATCACGCCAAACTGTTGTGGATATCTTAGAACGACGTGATCACCGCTTACTTATTGTATGTGGTCCTTGCTCTATTCATGATCCTGTTGCTGCAATTGAGTATGCGCATAAATTAAAAAGACTATCAGACGAAGTTAAGGATCACCTATTTATTGTCATGCGTGTTTATTTTGAAAAACCAAGAACCACTGTTGGTTGGAAAGGTATGATTAACGATCCTCACATGGATAGCTCATTTGATATTGAGCATGGACTAAAAAAAGCCCGTAAATTACTGCTTGATATTACTCAAATTGGCTTGCCTATTGCAACTGAAGCACTAGATCCCAACACACCACAATACATTGGCGATTTAATTAGTTGGTCTGCAATCGGGGCAAGAACTACTGAATCACAAACGCATCGAGAAATGGCCTCGGGGCTTTCAATGCCTGTTGGTTTTAAAAATGGAACTGATGGCAGTTTAGATGTTGCAATTAATGCCATGAAATCAGCCTCTATGCCTCATCGTTTTGTAGGAATTAACCAACAAGGGCAAGTAACGGTTTTACAAACAACCGGCAATTCTCATGGACATGTTATTTTGCGTGGCGGTAAAACACCAAATTATGATGCTGAAAATGTCGCATTGTGCGAAACACAAATGAAAATGGCAGGATTGTTACCTAACTTAATGGTTGACTGTAGCCATGCGAATTCAAATAAAGATTATCGAAATCAATCTATTGTTGCTAATTCCATTATCGAGCAAATAGAAAAAGGCAATAATTCAATTATTGGTGTAATGATTGAAAGTAACTTATTTGAAGGAAATCAGCCTTCCGAGCAACTACCAGAAAACTTTAAATATGGCGTATCTGTGACTGACGCATGTATTAACTGGGAAGAAACAGACGAGCTATTACGAAAAATGGGGCACGTTTTAGCGCAGCCACTTATCGAAAGACAAAAGCACTCAGTTACTGCTTAAACTACTCAACAAATAAACATATCGCCGACACCATTGTCGGCGATCTTTGTTTTATTTAACCTAATTGCTTACGAGCATTACGGAATATTCTCATCCAAGGGCTATCTTCACCCCAGTTATCAGGATGCCATGAATTAGTTACTGTTCTAAATACCCGTTCTGGATGTGGCATCATAATAGTTGCCCGCCCATCTTGAGATGTCACTGCAGTAATACCGTTTGGCGAACCATTTGGGTTAGCAGGGTATTGCTGTGTTACTTTGCCAAAATGGTCAATATAACGTACGGCAATTAATCCTGATGCCTCTAAACGGCTTAGATGAACATCATCACCCACTTCAACACGTCCTTCCCCATGTGAAACAGCAATTGGCATATGCGAACCAGCCATATCAGTAAATAGCAACGAAGGGCTTGATTGAATTTGCACTAAACTAAAGCGGGCTTCAAAACGTTCTGACGAATTACGAACAAAACGAGGCCACAAATCCGCTCCCGGAATTAGATCTTTAAGATTCGACATCATCTGACAACCGTTACAAACCCCTAACGATAAAGTATCTTTGCGATGGAAGAATCGTTCAAACTCATCACGCACTTTTTTATTAAATAAAATAGATTTAGCCCAACCTTCACCTGCTCCTAAAACATCGCCATAAGAGAAGCCACCACAAGCAACCAGTGTACTAAATTGACTAAGTGTAATTCGACCAGAAAGTAAATCTGTCATATGTACATCGATTGCTTGAAAGCCTGCTCTATCAAATGCTGCTGCCATCTCGACATGCGAGTTAACACCTTGTTCACGCAAAATGGCCACTTTAGGTTTTGTACCTTTGGCAATATAAGGCGCAGCAATATCGGCTTGCAGATCAAAAGTTAGCTGCACATTTAATCCTGGATCATCTTCATTTTGTTTAGCTTGATGTTCTTGATCTGCACATTCAGGATTATCACGTAAGCGTTGCATTTGCCATGTCGTTTGTGCCCACCATGTTCTCAAGGTTAAGCGTGATTCACTGTATACTGTAGCCGAGTTATCACGCATAATAATTTGTTGACCAGTTTTAGCACTACCAAGAACATGAACCGCATGGGATAAGCCAAACTGCTTAAAGCAAGCCATCACATCATCTAAACGATTATTAGCTACTTGAATAACCGCGCCTAATTCTTCATTAAATAACGAAGCAATCACATCATGACCTAACGAGGCAATATCTACATCAATACCACAATGTCCAGCAAAAGCCATTTCGGCCAATGTCACAAACAGTCCACCATCAGAACGATCATGATAAGCAAGCAAAGCATTTTGGCTTACTAAAGCCTGAATCGCATTATAAAAAGCAAGCAGCTCTTTAGGATCATGGACATCCGCTGTTTTTTGCCCTAAATGACGATACACTTGGGCTAGTGCGGTGGCTCCTAGTGCTTGATGGCCTTTCGATAAATCAACCAACAATAAAGTATTATCCTGATCAGTACGCAATTGTGGTGTCACTGTTTTACGCACATCTTCAACACGCGCAAATGCCGAAATCACCAATGATAATGGTGAAGTCATGGTTTGTTGCTCACCATCTTGTTGCCATGTCGTTTTCATGGACATCGAATCTTTACCAACAGGAATAGCAAGCCCTAAAACTGGGCATAACTCTTCACCAATAGCTTTAACGGCCTCATAAAGACCAGCATCTTCGCCCGGATGTCCTGCCGCCGCCATCCAGTTAGCTGAAAGCTTAATCCGTTTGATATTACCGATATTGGTTGCGGCAATATTAGTAATTGCCTCACCAACTGCAAGCCTTGCTGATGCGGCAAAATTAAGTAACGCAACTGGCGCACGTTCACCAATTGACATAGCTTCACCATAATAACTATCCAAACTTGCAGTAGTCACAGCACAATCAGCAACCGGTACTTGCCAAGGCCCGACCATTTGATCACGAGCAACCATACCCGTCACTGAACGATCGCCAATGGTAATTAAAAAGGTCTTTTCGGCAACGGTTGGCAAATGTAGAATGCGTTTGACCGCATCATATAAATTAATTTCAGAAGTTGAAAAATTATCACCATGTGCTTGGTGAGTTTTAACATCACGTTGCATTTTAGGCGTTTTACCAAGTAGCACATCTAATGGCAAATCGATGGGATGATTATTAAAATGCTCATCATGCAAGGTAACCGCCTTATTGGCGGTTGCCTGACCAATCACCGCATAAGGTGCACGCTCACGCTGACAAAGTTCAGCAAATAATGCCAATTTATCGGGATGAATCGCAAGCACATAACGTTCTTGTGATTCATTACACCAAACTTCTAGTGGTGACATACCTGGTTCATCGCTAAGTATTTTACGAAGCTCAAACTGACCACCACACCCACCATCGCTAACAAGTTCAGGCATTGCATTAGACAAACCTCCTGCACCAACATCATGAATAAATAAGATAGGATTGTCTTCACCAAGTTGCCAACAGCGATCGATAACTTCCTGACAACGGCGCTCCATTTCAGGATTATCACGCTGAACAGAAGCAAAATCCAAATCAGCATCAGACTGACCCGACGCCATAGACGAAGCCGCCCCACCACCTAAGCCAATATTCATAGCAGGACCACCTAAAACAATCAGTTTAGAGCCAGCTGGAAACTCACCTTTTTGGATATGTTCACGGCGAATATTACCCATACCACCAGCTAACATAATCGGTTTATGATAACCACGAAGCTCCTCGCCATTATGGCTATTAACCTTTTCTTCATAAGTACGGAAATACCCTAACAAAGCCGGACGCCCAAATTCATTATTAAACGCCGCACCACCTAAAGGGCCATCCATCATAATATCAAAGGCGCTCACAATGCGATCAGGCTTACCAAAATTTTGCTCCCAAGGTTGTTCAAAATTAGGAATACGTAAATTAGAAACTGAAAACCCTACTAAACCAGCTTTAGGTTTAGCACCTCGACCAGTTGCACCTTCATCACGAATCTCACCTCCACTGCCCGTTGCCGCACCCGGCCAAGGTGATATTGCTGTTGGATGATTATGTGTTTCAACTTTCATTAAAATATCTGCATATTCTTGATGATAGCAGTAGGTTTTATTCTCATTATCCGCAAAAAAGCGCCCAACGATTGAACCGTCCATCACTGCGGCATTATCCTTATAAGCGGACGAAACATAATCAGGAGTGTGTTCAAAAGTATTTTTGATCATCTTAAACAGTGATTTAGGCTGCTTTACCCCATCAATAACCCAATCGGCATTAAAAATCTTGTGACGACAATGCTCGGAATTGGCTTGTGCAAACATATAAAGTTCAATATCAGTAGGATTACGATTTAGTTTTTTAAAGTTCTCAACTAAATAATCAATCTCATCAGATGCTAACGCCAAACCTAATTTAAGATTAGCCCCATCTAATGCAGCACGACCTTGACCTAATAAATCAATGGTTGTCACTGGCGCAGGTGATTCAACATGAAATAACTGCTCGGCTTGATCAACATGGCTAAAGACTGCTTCCATCATGCGATCATGAATTAATGCTATAAAATCGTTTTTTTGCCAATCGGTTAATTCTGAACTTACTTGCACATAATAAGCAATCCCCCTCTCAATACGGCGAATCTGTGGTAAACCGCAATTATGTACAATATCAGTTGCTTTTGATGACCAAGGCGAAATCGTTCCCACTCTTGGCGCCACTAAAAAGAGTTGCTTGCTAGCCGTTTGTTTAACATTGATTTGTGCATTTTTTGGACCGTATTGTAATAATTTATCTAACGTTAACTGTTGTTCAGCCGTCAATTCGCCTGCCAAATCAACAAAATGCAGGTATTGGGCTTCAATATTGATAACAGGGATAGATTTCTTACAACAAGCAGATAAGATTTTACTAATACGAAATGGAGATAACGCAGAGCAGCCAGCTAAAATTTTCATAAAAATTACTCTTTTTAAGCTAAAAATAGAGAAGAAATAAGACAATATTATAAAAGAAAGCGCACGATGTGGCTATATTAAATACAGTTAATCAGGAGATAGATAAAAATTCTGTTTTTTAACCAAAAGAAATAACCAAAAAGAAAAATAAAATCAATATGATATATAATTCTTTTTTACTAAGAATTGGATCTATTTTGGTAAGTGAAATGAATTAAGTATGAGGGTTAGGATATTTTGATACAGGAATAAGGTAGGTATATTGACCTTGCGGTATTATGAAAAAGTTTTTTACTCTAAAATCATTCAGGTAGAGTATTGATTTTATTGAATTTTCTATTTTAAGCGTTTCCTGGATTCAAACATGAAGTGCAATTTTAAACACGGTGGAGTGAAGAAAGTAGAAAGGTGATTTATACTAGCACCTTCGCACCACCACAGTTTGGAGATTGCTATGCATTATAATCACTTTTCTAGGAAGGAAAGATACCAGATTTTCGTATTATTACAAGCCGGAAAGAATAAAAAAGAGATAGCCCAGCTACTCAATATGTAACTCTCCCCTAAAATAGTACAGCAAAAAAGTAGAAAATTCTCTATGATAAAAGTAAAAGGGGATTTAATGATGAAAAAAATGACTGAACATCAAATCGTCGCTATTTTAAAAGAAGCTGAAGCAGGTATTCCTGTCAAGGAACTCTGCCGTAAATATGGCATGGGTAATTCAACTTTTTATAAATGGCGGGAAAAATACGGCGGCATGGAAACTTCGGATATCAAACGCTTAAAAGAGCTGGAGGCTGAAAACCGCAAACTTAAGCAGATGTTTGCCGAGCTGAGCTTAAAATCACAGCTTCAGGAAGAAATCATAAAAAAGCTTTAGTGCCCACAAAGGCCCGTAAAACGCGGGCACAGCAACTACAACAAAATCATTCTGTTACTATAGCTATGCTATCGTTGGCTTAAGCCGTTGTGCTTACTATTATCAACCTAAGTTACAGGATGATTCGGTGATTGTTTCGGTATTGAATGCTATCACAGACCGGCATTTACGCTGGGGCTTTCCTAAATGCTTTAATCGTATCAGAAAGCTCGGCTATCAATGGAACCATAAGCGTGTTTATCGGGTGTATTGTGAATTAAAGCTTAATCTCAGAGTAAAACGAAAAAAACGCATTCCTCCACGATGCCCGGAAAAGCTATTTGTGCCTAATAAACAAGGTGAATGTTGGTCAATGGATTTTATGAGTGATAGTAGCCGTAGTCAACGTCGCTTTAGGACATTCAATGTC
>NZ_LZHJ01000158.1:0-13684 GCF_001690815.1 Gilliamella sp. GillExp13
AACGTGCAGCAATCTGCTCTGGGCTGTAATAAAGCATGAGGTATTTTTCAACTTGGCGCCATACCGAAGACTCTATTGGCTTACCATTACCGCTGTTTTTTCGCCTTTTCCTAGCTAGGGTTACCGCATCATGTGCTTGATAGGCTTGATTAGGTTTTGAGTTTCTTTTTATCTCTCGACTTATTGTCGAAGGATGTCTATTGAGTAGCTGGGCTATCTCTTTTTTATTCTTTCCGGCTTGTAATAATACGAAAATCTGGTATCTTTCCTTCCTAGAAAGGTGATTATAATACATAGCAATCTCCAAACTGTGGTGGTGCGAAGGTGCTAGTATAAATCACCTTTCTACTTTCTTCACTCCACCGTGTTTAAAATTGCACTTCATGTTTGAATCCAGGTAAACCTATCGGTTATTGCAGGCTTAGAGGGGGGCAGTGTAATGGTTTCGGATGTTGTCACTGATGTTAATTATTTCCACAAAAGGTCAAAACATTCGAAACCTAGCTAACCTAAATCAAAAATTAAAGCGTTTTTAACCAAGCTTTAACATCGCTACCTAAGCTTTTATGTCGCATTGCGTATTGTACAAATGTTTGTACATAGCCAAGTTTATTACCGCAGTCATGACTACGACCTTTTATGCAATAGGCATCAACACAATCTTCTTCAAGTAACATAGCAATTGCGTCGGTCAATTGAATTTCACCGCCTGCACCTAATGGCGTTTTGGCTAGTAAAGGCCAGATTTTTTCAGATAGAACATAACGTCCAACAACGGATTGGTTTGATGGTGCTTCTTCAACTGATGGTTTTTCAACTACGCTGTACATTTGTGCAACATTACCCGCAGATAGCTCTTGACCACGACAATCAACAATACCGTAAGAAGAAACTAATTCTTTTGGCACGGGCTCTACCATGATTTGGCTATGTTTGGTTTCATGGTAATTTTTGATCATTGCAGCTAAATTATCACTAGCAAGGTCACTTTCGTATTCATCGATAATCACATCAGGTAAAACAACAGCAAATGGTTCATCACCAACTAAAGGATAAGCACATAATACCGCATGACCAAGCCCTTTTGCCAAACCTTGGCGGACGCTAGTTATGGTGACATTTTTAGGTAAAATGCCTTGTACTTCTTGTAATAATTGGCGTTTAACACGCGCCTCTAACATGGCTTCTAATTCAAAACTAGTATCGAAATGGTTTTCAATTGAGTTTTTTGATGAGTGCGTAACAAATATAATTTCAGTTATGCCTGCGGCAATACACTCTTTAACTACATATTGAATAAGTGGCTTGTCAACAACAGGGAGCATCTCTTTTGGAATAGCTTTAGTTGCTGGTAACATACGAGTACCCAAACCTGCAACAGGGATAACCGCTTTTGTTACTTTTCCATTTACTAAATTGTCTAAATTTGATGTCATTTTATTTCCTTAAAACAAATTAACTAATTATGTCGCTATGAGTAACTTCACTACGGCGACCATTAACAAATGTATTTTTGACTCGCACTGACTTTAACACATAAGCAATCCAAATACTGGTATAAATGATTGCTATCACAATATCTTTTATAAAAGAAAACTCAAATTTAACTTCAAATGGTAACACTATAAAAAGATACCAACATCTTTGAATTAGCTTAAAAACAATAAAACTGCTACTAAATATAATAAAAAAGTTAGGAAATTTATAACTTTTAGTAAAATATAAAAATATAATATAAGCGTTTAAAAGCAATAATAAACAATTTAGCCCCATGTCACCTAAAATAAACAGACCAAAATGAATTGTGTGCATTTCCGAGTAGGGATCCAATAAAAATAAAACAAAAAATTAATTCAATACCAACTAAAATTAGCCAACCGCCTAATCCTTTAAGTTCTTTTCCCTTTATCATTTTTATTCCTGTTTAATGATTGATAAATCATTAGATTCGATAAGTAAAGGATTATCCCTATCTTTAGCTAAAGAATCAATAGCGATATAAACAATTTGGCAATTTTGTAAAACAACTTGTCTTATACTACAAATTTATCCCCTGTTAAATTTGTGTATTTACCTATTTTTTGAACGACTCTAATTAATAAAAACAAGGTAAATATAAAATAGACAAACAAAAACTAAGAAAATGGCAACAGGACTGGATAAAAGCATAAAAATGTAGAAAGACTTAGGAAAACAAGCATTCTATCTGAGTATTTTTAGCCAATTCAGCGCTTACTCAAAAGATTTTTTATTTCAAAAAAGCGCTTTTGCTATCTAATCACAAAAGCGCAGCTTTATTGGTTTAACACTCATCTTATGATAGGGTAGCTTTCTATTAGGATTAATGGCTAAAAACTAAGGTGTAACACAAATCACATATAGAGAAGCAGGATAATCATAGCCGCCTATATCACCAAAGCGTGGCCACACAATGAGCTGGTACCTGTGGCCATCACTTTCGTCACTCGTCCAGTGAAACCCTTCTCTAAATCCTGCGCCATAAACTGAGAGTACCCCCCACTCTGCAATAAACCCCGCGCCTATTCGACGCTGATAATAATTACCATTTGAGGACGGCGTAGCGCCAACAGCGCCTTTACACCAAGGTCCTGAGTTAAAATTGAAACAAACTGCGTTAGTGACATCTTTTACTTTAATAAGTCGATAACCTAAACTACTACACCAACTTACTTGATTAGGAAGAGTTTCGAGTTTATTAGGCCCTCCACTGACAAACCATTTCTGCAAAACAAATCCATATTTTACAACTTCACTACCTGAACTATCCCTACCCACTAGCTCAAATGTCTGTGGTAAATTTGGCACAGTAATTTTACCTGGATCTGTTGACTGTTTCTGACTATTATTTGCCATTGGCCCGGTTAACTTAACACGTGCTACAACTTTTCCTTTATCGACAGGAGTAGTCATCCACCACTCATCAGCAACGACACTCGTCACTGTTGCTGTTATTCCCTCATGTGTGACAGGTTCCCATATCAATTCCCCTTCATATCCGTCTATCAATAAATCAAAATATAACCCATCAGCACCCGTTGTCGGAAAATTTTGACTGTATAACATCGGGTTAATTTGAACTAAGAATCCCTTATATGGATTCCATATTTCAGCTGGACCTGCCAGATAGTCGCTATCGTGAAAATCGTCAAGAACCCCACCGCCAAATCGTAGACTCGGCCTTGCGTAATTGATAACTGGCGACGGAATCATTATTGCATCACTACGATTACCCGATCGTTCAATTTTACTTATTGATGCCTGTAAATTCCATGAAGACGACAATAATAATGCTAATACTAGCACGGCTTTTTGAGATAATTTCGGCAATAATGCCGATAATAATTTAAGTGATAACTTCGAGAATATAAACGAGGAAAGCGTAAAAAATTGCCTAAGGGCGTTATTTGATAAATTTAAGAGATAGGTTTGCCAGTGTTGGTGTTTGGTGTTTAAAATTATACAACATAATATTCCGCCTGTCAATTAATTATTTGTTTTATTTGGTTTTTTATTAGTTCACTAAGTGAACTGAATTGGTTTTGATTATAACTATAAAAAAAATACTTGGCTAGTTTTTGCGTTTTTTTAGGATTGCTAATAACCTTCTGATTTATCAAAAGGATTATTTCAGGTATATGCTAGGTGATGTATTTAATAAAAATTCGATAGGTTTGAATATTGGCAATTTTCCATAATTAAAGGTGCAATTCGTAAATTTAACGAACCGCACCCAACAAGTAAAAATATAAAATACAAAATATTTTACTCTAAAAATAGTTAAAAAACGGATATTTTGCTAGACATAGATAACCTTAGTTACATTTTATCACTCACTTTTTCGGCTGTATGTGAAATGGCTTTTCCACCCGATTCGACATCTTGACCAACACCTTTTACGGTGTTACATCCAACAACTAGAGTCGTCATTGCTATACCTAATATTAACATTAACATTTTATGGAACATAAAAATACACTCCTTTATTAACATGATTGTTTTAGTGCAGCAAATGCTTCTGCCACACGTTCGATATTATGGTGATTTAAACCCGCTACACACATTCTTCCGCTACCCACCAAATAAATAGCAAAAGTATCTTTTAATTGTGTAACTTGCTCTTTACTAAAACCAGTATAACTAAACATGCCCTGCTGTTTTACTAAATAATCAAAATGACAATCAGGTGCCGCTTTTTTTAATAATTCAACCAGAGTTGATCGCATGGTTACGATGCGAGTTCTCATCGAGTCGACTTCTTTTAACCATTGTGCTTTAAGTTCTGGATTATTTAAAACATAACTCACTAACTGCACGCCATATGCCGCTGGGGTTGAATAATTTTGGCGAACCGTTGCTTGTAACTGTCCTAACACGCGGTTAGCGATCTGGTTGTTATCACATAAAACGGATAATCCCCCCACTCGTTCACCATAAAGTGAAAATGTTTTCGAAAATGAGTTGCTAACAAATCCACACAATCCTGCATCTGCCATTTTTCGAATCGCATAAACGTCTTGTTCAATACCTTTGCCAAAGCCTTGATAAGCAATATCCATAAATGGAATAAGATCTCGTGCTTGTAAAACAGCTATTACTTTATCCCACTGTGCTTGCGTTAGATCAGCGCCAGTTGGGTTATGGCAACAAGGGTGTAGTAAGACTATGCTTTTAGCAGGTAATTGATTTAATGTTTCAAGCATTGCTTCAAATTTTACGCCACATGTTTGTTCATCAAAGTAAGGATATTGGTTTACTTTAAAACCTGCACCATTAAATATGGCGATGTGATTTTCCCAAGTTGGATCGCTGACCCATACTTGTGAATTTGGGAAATAGCGAAATAAAAAATCAGCACCTATTTTAAGAGCACCCGATCCACCTAAGGTTTGTATCGTTGCGATACGTTTATCTTTAGAGGCTAAATGATCTTCACCAAATAATAAAGATTGAATCGCTTGGCAATAAGCTGGTAAGCCACTCATGGGTAAATACAATTGAGCATCTTGGTTGTGATGATAGATATAATCACGCGCCGTTTTAATACATTGTAGTTGAGGCACTATGCTATTTTCATCATAATAATAACCAATACTTAAATTTATTTTGTTGTCTCGACTATCATTAATAAATTCAGTTACTAGTGATAAGATGGGGTCCCCTGCGTACGGCTCTACTTTTTCAAACATTTTTACAATCCAATTGGTACAAATAATAATAATAAATAATTGTAGATTATTGCACCAACTCTATTGGCGATCAATCATTAAATAATAGTTTAATAGCAAATAATTAAGTTGATTTTTGGTTGGAAAATTGGCGTTTTTTAATAAGAGGAATAAAGAACAAAATAACCCAAAAAGTCATGTTTTTATATTAATTTTATACTGAAACACATAGTTACCTGAAACTTTTTGACAGAAATTAGCACCCATTGGTGCTAATCTGATAAGCAAATTTATTTAGCGGCAATAACTTCGATTTCGACTTTGGCATCTTTGGGAATTCGAGCTACTTGTACGCAAGAACGTGCAGGGAAAGATGCATTATTTTCAATAAAAAAGGCTTCGTATACTGCATTTACCGTAGCAAAGTCATTGATATCAGATAAGAAAATAGTCGTTTTAACGATATTACTTACTTGATAGCCAGCCGCAGTGATGATCGCTTTAACATTCGCTAAACTCTGTTTGGCTTGCTCTTTAACACAAGTTGGCATTTCACCAGTTGTTGGATCTAATGGAATTTGTCCTGAGGCAAATAACATATTACCTAAATCTACTGCTTGAACATAAGGCCCAATAGCTGCTGGCGCTTTATCAGTACTAATTACTTTTGCCATGTCCGATTTTCTCCTTTTTAATCTAATCTAATCTAATCTATTCTGTTTTGTAATTATTAATAATCGTCTTTTTCTCTTTCTTCATTTCAACAGGAACATAATTTTGTGTCAAGTCAGTGCAAAATTATGATCGTGGGACTTATTGAAATTTTCTGATATGATAATGGCAATTTTTCATTTATTACGAGAGTTAATATGTTCGAGAATTTAACCGACCGTTTATCACAGACATTCCGCAATATTAGTGGTCGAGGAAGATTATCTGAAGATAATATCAAAGATGCATTGCGCGATGTTCGTATGGCACTACTTGAGGCCGATGTTGCACTACCCGTAGTTCGTGAATTTATTAATCAAGTTAAAGAAAAGGCTGTTGGATTAGATGTCAATAAGAGCTTAACCCCAGGTCAAGAATTTATCAAAATAGTTCAGGCAGAATTAACAACTGCTATGGGTGAGGTTAATAGTTCGCTCAATTTGGCAACTCAACCACCTGCAGTGATTTTAATGGCAGGTTTGCAAGGGGCAGGTAAAACAACGAGCGTTGCTAAGCTAGCTAAATTTTTAAAAGAAAAACATAAAAAGAAAGTGTTGGTTGTTTCTGCCGATGTTTATCGCCCTGCTGCGATTAAACAGCTCGAAACGTTAGCTAAAGCTATTGATGTTGAAGTTTTTCCATCTGATATTTCTGAAAAGCCAGTCAGTATCGTTAATAAAGCTATTTCGCATGCTAAATTGCAATTTTTTGATGTGTTAATTGTCGATACTGCAGGCCGTTTGCATGTTGATAGCAATATGATGGATGAAATCAAAGCGCTACACCAAGCTATCGATCCAGTTGAAACACTATTTGTGGTCGATGCTATGACAGGGCAAGATGCCGCTAATACCGCTAAAGCGTTTAATGATGCATTACCGCTTACTGGTGTAATTTTAACAAAAGTTGACGGGGATGCTCGTGGTGGTGCAGCGTTATCAATTCGCCACATTACCGGTAAGCCAATTAAATTTTTAGGAATGGGTGAAAAGACAGACGCTTTAGAGCCATTTTATCCTGATCGCATTGCTTCACGTATTTTAGGTATGGGCGATGTGCTATCTTTAATTGAAGAATTACAAAGCAACGTCGATCGCGAAAAAGCAGAAAAAATTGCCAAAAAGCTAAAAAAAGGTGATAAATTTGATTTTAACGATTTCCAAGATCAGTTAAAGCAGATGCGTAATATGGGCGGAATGGGGGCTTTGTTAGCTAAATTACCCGGTGTTGGTCAACTTCCTGATCATATTAAAGCACAGATGGATGATAAAATTACCATCAAAATGGAAGCAATCATTGGTTCAATGACATTAAAAGAGCGTGCTAATCCTGAAATCATTAAAGGTTCTCGTAAACGCCGTATTGCCAACGGTTCGGGAACTCAGGTTCAAGATGTCAACAAGCTGTTAAAACAGTTCGAAGATATGCAAAAGATGATGAAAAAAATGAAAGGTGGCGGCATGATGAAGATGATGCGCCAAATGAAAGGATTAATGGGCGGTGGTATGGGATTACCTCCTCGTTAAGTCATTAATACTAAATTTTCAATTAAATGAGTTATATCTGAGTACTTAGTAACTGTTAACTATAGCTTGCCGTACAACCACTATCACACTTATAAATAGTGCAATAGTGGTTTTAATTATTTAATTGTTTGTTTTACTCGATTTTATTTTTACTGGACGACTCATAGTTAGCACTGTACCTATTGATGAGGTAATAATAAAAATAATGGCTAAGCACTGGTAGTGGGTTAGTTGTTCATGCAAAACAATGAGCCCAGAAAGCGCGGCAAAAACAGGCGATAAGCTCATTAATGTACTAAATGTTTGTGCCGGTAATTTTGGTAGTGCAATCATGTCTAATCCATAAGGGATTGCTGATGCTAATAATGAGACCAGAAAAACCATTGGGAGCAATTCCAACGAAAACATGGTACTGCCACTTTGCCAAATTCCAATAGGAAATAAAAAGCACGAAGCAATGACTGATCCAATCGCTACGCTGGCTGAGCCATAAATAGTGCTGGCTTTGCGTCCAAATAAGATGTAACACGCCCAACCACTTCCAGCTAATAGCGCAAATAAAATACCCTTGGGATCTAAATTGCTTGAAGCTTGTTCAATGGGTAAAAGCATAGCCAAGCCAATAATAGCAACACCTAACCAAATAAAATCAAGTACTTTACGTGAGGAGCACATTGCCACCATAATTGGCCCCGTGAGTTCAATGGCAACTGCAATACCTAGCGGAATTCTTGCGATTGCGTTGTAAAACGCCAAATTCATACAACCAATTGAAATACCGTATAAAAAAATGTATTTTAGTACTTGTTTTGTCAGTGTTTTACGCCACGGCTTGAATATTAAAATTAGCATAATTGCCGAAAAAAATAATCGCCAAGCTGTCATCCCTTCAGGCCCTAATACAGGAAAAAGATATTTGGCTATTGAGGCACTGCCTTGCACTGAAATCATCGAGATAAAAATTAACAAAACAGGCCAAAACCTTTTAAGCATAAATAATTACCTTAAATTAAAGTTATTGTATATGAAACTAATGACAAAAAGTTTCAGGAAACTATGTGTTTGAGTATAAAAAGCATATATTTAATTGATTTATTGGCTAGTTAGCTTTCTCTTTTTACTGACAATAAGGCAAGATCTTGTAACGCTTGTTTATAAGGCGAATCAGGTAAAATTGCGATAACGTCAAACGCTTTTTGCGCTTCTTTTTGAGCGGTTTGTAACGTAAAATCTAGCGAACCACATTCGTCCATGATGTTTAAAATACGATCTAATAATTGTCGACCATTACCTTGCTCTATTGCTTGGCGTATTAATGCCGCATCTTGGGCGTTTTTTGTGTGGTGCATAGCATGTAAAAGCGGTAGAGTGGGCTTGCCTTCGTTAAGATCGTCCCCTAAATTTTTACCTAATTTTTGATTGCTAGCGCTATAATCGAGTAGATCATCAATGATTTGAAAGGCTGTGCCTAAATATTTTCCATATTCTTGTAAGGCGAGTTCTTGCTCCTCACTAGCTCCAGCTAGGACAGCAGCAGAATGCGATGTTGCTTCAAATAGACGTGCCGTTTTTCGATAAATTACATCTAAATATTGTTCTTTTGTGATATCTGGATCGTTACAATTAATCAACTGTTGTACTTCACCTTCAGCTATTACATTGGTTGCAGCCGACATGATCTTCAATACTTTAAACGATTCTGTACGTACCATCATTTGAAAAGAGCGTGTGTAAATATAATCGCCAACTAATACGCTCGCGGCATTGCCAAAAAGTGCATTGGCGGTTGATTTGCCTCGGCGTAAATCGGATTCGTCAACAACATCATCATGCAATAAGGTGGCAGTATGAATAAATTCAATAAAAGCAGCAGTGATAATATGTTTATCGCCTTGGTAGTTGAGTGCTTTGGCTATTAATAATGCGATAACAGGACGTATACGTTTGCCACCACTACTAATGATGTAATTGCCTAATTGATTAATTAAAGCCACATCAGAAGTTAGTTCTGCCTGTATTGCCTCATTTACTTTGACTAAATCATTTTTAACAAGATCGAGTATTTGATTCATTGATGGAGTATTCATCAGCCTAACCACTACAAATAATAGATATTTATTTTCTATTATCTGATAAATATCTTTATGCAACAAGGTATCATCCATCTTATTTTAAAATAATACTACAAATGATAAGCATTTTCATTTAGAATAACTGTCATTAAGTTAAATATGATTATTATTATGAAGATTAACTTTGATATAGATCTCGATGATACTAAGGTCCCTTTGAGTCCAATTAAAAAAAAACCTAAAAATACCTATGTATGTACATCAGTTTCTGTATTGTCGCATCTTATCTTATTTGCTTTGCTCTTTAGTTCTGCCTTGTTTGCTAAAAATGTTGCTGTTGATGAAGGCGATAATGCGATTAAAGCTATTATGGTCGATCTATCGCAATTTGCCGCCCCTGAACAATCATTAGTTGAAAATACCCCTGAAATTCAAGGTGCGGAAAATAGTGAACTGATCGATAACAAACAAATTGAAGAAAAACCAGTTGATCCTGTTGTTGAACCTGAAGTAGTTAAGGAAGAAAATCCTGAATCTATTCTCGAAAAAATATCCGATAAATCAACGGTTGCCCCCCAAAAGGAAGTTGTAGTAAAAAAAGAGAAAAAGCCGAAAAAAAAGCGCAGGCCAGTCCAAAAAGCTTCTCATAAACAAGTTAGGCAAGAAGTGGTTAGTGATAATTTGGCAAATACCTCTGTTGCACCCAAACTTTCAGATAATCGCCAATATTCAGGTAATCCTTCTCCAATTAGACGGAATCAACCTGAGTATCCACGCCGAGCGCTTGATATGCGCTTAGAAGGCTACGTGGTAGCCATGTTTGATATTAACAGCGATGGGCGAGTTGAAAATATTCGCATTGTTGAAGCAAATCCTAATAATATATTCAATCGTTCGGTAATAAATGCCATGAAAACTTGGAAGTACAAACCAATTCCAGCAAAAGACCTAAAAATTAGAATTATTTTTAACCGTGATAAATCAATTAAGTTGGATTAATAATTAGGTAGATGAAAACAAAAAACCGTAATTTTTATTTTAAAAATTACGGTAACGACACAATTAATGAGTAAATTTATTGATGCCGAGCGTGATAAATCACGCCCAAATTAAGTGATAATTAACTATTCCGTATTTTTCATCATATGAAAACAAATTACAAATATTATACTTTAAATATCCAAATTAGAATTTGATATATTAGATTAAATCCCCAAATCTTGTTTAATTGTTTGTTTATTTGCTCGAATAAATGTTTTAAATGCTCTGCCACCCGTTACGCTATTGATTCCACGGCTGACCATATCACCCGCATCAATGACTAATTCCTGCTGAATAACGGAACTTAATACAGTTGGTGAGCTTTTGCATTGTTGATTATCATCAAGTAATGGCGCTTTTGGGATATTGACATTGCTAACTAGCCCACCTGTTGCATAACGATGTAATCGGCCCGTATTGATAGCGTGAAGATAGTCAAGACCGTATTTTTTAACTGATGTGGTATTAATAACATATTCACCATTAGATAATCTAGCAGGAATTGAATCTGATGTTGATGTACCAGCTCCTGTAATATAACCACCCGTTGAAGCCATAACGGCGGTACTAGCTCTAGCTAACCCCGACATAGCAGAACTACCCGCACTAGTCGATGTAATTGCTGTACCCATTTCTGTTGCAGCAATTGAACTTTGTGCGACATCAATCGTGATACTGGCATTACTTGCCGAAAATAAACTACTAATTAAATGGTTTGCCTGTTCTAGCCCACTCATCATCATTTCAGCTAAGCCTTGGCTGGCAATTTTAGCCATTGCATTAACAACACTTAAACCTAAATTAGTGATAGCGTCACTTAGCGTGTTAGTACCATCCGCTAAGCCTTGCAAAGCATTTTGTATGCCGTTTTGTAAACCATTACGAAATGCGTTAGTTAGTGCATCTGTTGTTCTATTAAGCTGTGCAATTTCTAGTTGTAATTGTGCTAGTGCAGCTTTAGCCTCTTTACTAATTTGCTCTGGCGCTTGTGTCAATTGCTGGAGTAATGGCACACTTTTACTGAGTTCAATAGCGGTTTGTTTATGTAGTTCAACTAATTGGCTTTGTGCTTCAAGTTCGGTAATCAGTCCACTAATAACCTGTGCTTGTATACGTTGCTCTTCTTGAGTTTGATTGGTTTTTGTCGCTTGAATTTGCTGTTTAATTAGTTCAATATTTGCTTTCGCTTTTTCAAGCGGTAAAATCTGATCAATTAGGTTAATGCCAGCAGTATTATTATTGGCTTTAAGTTGAGCCATAACAGCTTGATACCATCTATCAATCTCTGCCGTTTTAATTCTGGCAGGGTCAAACAATAGCGAATTAAGTTGATTTTGTAATTCTTCATTGAATTTTTTATTTTCGTGTGCTGTAATTGCATTATTTGCCGCATTGGCTCGATTACGCTGCTCTACCGTTAGTTTTTGAGAATCAATTAACGCTTGCCGAGTTGCGGATGTTTTTTGTGTCTGCTTATTCGCTTGTGATTCCAGCGATTTTATAAATTGCTCTGTTTCACGTGCTGCAGATTTTGCCGCTTGGGCTGATTCTTGTATTGCTTTTTTCTTTGCTTCGTGCGCATCTATCAATTGAGCATTAGCGATAATTTCTTTTTTGAGTTCTGGGCTGGCATTTTTATACTGACCTTTTTCAATTTCGTAAAGCGCTTTAGCAACTGCTGTGCTTTTTTCTTGTAATGCGACCTTATTTTTTAATTGTTCGTTATACTGCCTGAGCGATTTATCCGTTATTTCTTTTACATTTTTATCATATTGACCACCAGAAAATGATTTACCGTCTTTTGATTTAACCCCTTGTGCTTGTAAATCTTTACGACCCTTTTCATCAGCCCACAACGCTTCATATTTTTTACGTAATTCATCAACCGCTTTAGCTTGTTTTTCGGCATCACTGGCATTTTGTTTATGCAGCTCATCAAGCTCTTTTTGTGCATTGATTGCTTTTTCATTAATGACATCAGTATCATGCTTTTCTTGTACTTCTTTTTGCTGTTTATCTCGTTGAGCCTGTTTTTCTTGTAATGCTTTATCATCATTTTTATTGTATGGAATATATCCTGCCCCAGGAACAATATAAAAACCTCTATTTTTGGCTCCCTCCATTCTTTCAATATCTTCGTCTGAGTTTGATAACCCTAAACTAAATTTTAACTCTTTTTTAAATCCTTCACCTATATCACTCACGCCATTTTTGAAGTGTTGCCATGCCTTTTCTAACCAATTAAGCTGTTCTTGCATCTTGTTAGCGCTGACTTCCATCTCTTTGGCATATCTCTCGGTGGCAACGGCAATGGCTTGCTCTGTGTCACCTTGTGCTTCTAGCGCTGCTATACGCTGATAAGTAGCTAAATCTAACCAATGATATTGTTTATTACTTTCAACCGCCCAACTAGTGACCGCATTTTCAATACCTTTAAATGATTGAACAGCGTCTTGTGCGTTTTTTACGGTCACCGCTGCCATATACACTGATGCAGTAGCAATATTTTCAATTGATTTTGCTGATAATCGTCCCTCTGATGTCAGTTCTGCAATAACACCACGTGTTTCACTGTAGTTATGATTAATTTTACCGATACGTTGAGACATAGCCTCAAGCCCACCAGCCGTAGCACCAGCATAGCACGTTTAAAGAAAGTCAGCGTCCAATCAATCTATAACTATCTTTATCAAAATAAAGCGCGCTATGAACAATTCAAACCTTATCTAAGGCGAAAAGACAAAGCCTATAGGCATTGTAAGGCACCGAGTATTAAAGAAGGAGACCGCCGTTATAAACGGTCAATTAAACAACGTCCAAGTTATGTAGAAAGCCGGAAAACGCGAGGACATTGGGAGGGAGATACGATTATTAGCCGTAAAGACAAGCAAGCATTGGTGACATTAGTTGAACGCAAAACAGGGCTAGTATTAATTGGGCGCTGTAACTCTCCCCTAAAATAGTACAGCAAAAAAGTAGAAAATTCTCTATGATAAAAGTAAAAGGGGATTTAATGATGAAAAAAATGACTGAACATCAAATCGTCGCTATTTTAAAAGAAGCTGAAGCAGGTATTCCTGTCAAGGAACTCTGCCGTAAATATGGCATGGGTAATTCAACTTTTTATAAATGGCGGGAAAAATACGGC
>NZ_LZHJ01000159.1:0-14119 GCF_001690815.1 Gilliamella sp. GillExp13
TAGCTAGGGTTACCGCATCATGTGCTTGATAGGCTTGATTAGGTTTTGAGTTTCTTTCTATCTCTCGACTTATTGTCGAAGGATGTCTATTGAGTAGCTGGGCTATCTCTTTTTTATTCTTTCCGGCTTGTAATAATACGAAAATCTGGTATCTTTCCTTCCTAGAAAGGTGATTATAATACATAGCAATCTCCAAACTGTGGTGGTGCGAAGGTGCTAGTATAAATCACCTTTCTACTTTCTTCACTCCACCGTGTTTAAAATTGCACTTCATGTTTGAATCCAGGTATTAAATCTAAAAGTAAGGAATATTGAAGTGAAAAAGCTAATGAAATTGGCAGTGTTGCTTTCTGCTCTTTTTACAATTTCGAATGCATATAGTGCTGAATTACCACCATCAGCAAACATAACTAAAGCTTTTGCCGATAGTGCAAAAAGGTCGATATTAGGTGAAGGTGGCGAATTTCCGGTTAAAGTGGATGCGGGTTATGAAATAACTAACATTTTTGGTAACCTTAATAATATTGTTTTTGAATATAATATGCCGACCGATAGCCAAAGTGTATCAATAGTAGACATTACAGAAAATATCAGGCTTGGGCTTAATGCTCAATTTTGTAATAAGCAAGACGTGATTGAAGTATTACGTGCTTATGATATTCGGTTTTTATTTCGTTTTCAATTCAATGATGATCGTAATGTGCCAGCAACGTTATCAATAGATGAAATTTGTAAAGAACAAAAATAAATAGGTTAAATTTATAGCTATTATTGACACCTTAATTAGTATGTTATATATTAAATAAGCTGTTTATATTATTGTATTAGATTGGGTGAATTGAAAAAGAAAAAATGACAATAAGCTTTAAGAATAAATTAATTGAATATGCTCATACTTTGAATAATATTCAAATTGACAGCCCTTTTGAAAATTATCCTAACTATCAGGTTATTAGACATAAAACTAATGCCAAATGGTTGGGGTTAATTATGTCAGTGGAAAAGAATAAGTTAGGTCTAAATTCAAAAGATATGGTGGAAATAATTAATGTTAAATCTGATCCTGAATTAATTTCTATAATAAAAAATACTTCAGGTATATTACCCGCATATCATATGAATAAAAATCACTGGTGCACTATAATGCTCGACGGTTCTGTGCCGTTTGAACAAATCGTAAGTTTATTAAACCATAGCTATGATTTAACTATTTAAAATATATGATATATTTTAAATAATATAAAATGGTATAGTTGCTTACACAACAGGTTAATTCAGAAACAAAAGCTCTGTATTATCTTTTATATAAACTATCTAATTAATGCTTTGAACGGTATAAATACTTTAGACTTTTAAAAGATAATTGGTTATTTAGTTTAGTATATATCTTTTAGATTTTTTTACCCACATTACTAAAAATAAAGTTCTACCTAAGCTAAATAAAATATAAGAAAGCCATAATCCATTATTTCCCCATATTGGTACACAGATATATTGTGATATCAGCCATAAAATTAAGGCAAGGATCATAGAATCACGAATAGAAGAAGTGTAACTGATCCCAGAAAAAACGCCATAATAGATAAGACCACCAGCAACCACAATAGGAAAGATAGTAAGCCAATATTGATATTGCAAACAGATTGAGATGATTTCGATTTGATTGGTTAATAATTTAATAATTGTTGTATCAAATCCAAACCATAAAGCGATTAATATTAGAGGACAAATAATACAAGCTTGCAGTGACCAATGTAAGGTTTGATTATATAACTTAATATCTTTAGTACCTTTCGCCTTACCGCTAAATACGCTTGAGGCATTGGCAAACCCGTCAAACAAATAAGCCATTAAATAGTGAATTTGAAACAAAACGGCATTAGCAGCTAACACTTCGGTGCTAAAACTAGAACCAATCGAGATAAAATGGTTGGTAACGATTAATAAGCAAATGGTACGAATCATCAAATTGGTATTAACTAAAATCACTCCTTTCAATGATTGCCAAGATAGTATCGATTTTAAATCAGTTTGTTGATTGGATTTCGGTAAATTACGATAAATAAACCAAATGCCTAACAAAGTACAAATTATTTGAGCAATTAGTGTTGCAAAGGCAACTCCCTGCACATTCCAATGAAAGCTCCAAACAAAAATTACTGCCATAATAATATTAAGCAGATTAATTAATACTTGTAGAAATAGCACAGCCTTTACTTTAGACATTCCCATTAACCAACCAACTAAAACGTAGTTGATAAGGACAAACGGTGCTCCCCAAATTAAGACAGAGAAATAAATATCCGCGTAATATTTTACTTCTTCATTAGGTTTGATAACGTGCATTGAGGCAGAAAATATCACCTGTTGAAAAATGATAAAAATAACTCCTAAAAATATAGCTATAAATAAAGGGCGAATTAAAGATGCTCGCAACAGCAACGGATCGTCTAATGCTTGTGCGGCAAAACCAGTGGTACTGACTCGTAAAAAGCCAAAAAGCCAATAAATAGTATTAAAAATAACAGCGCCAACAGCAATGCCTGCAATAAAGGCAGGATTGGGTAAATGTCCAACCAAGGCGGTATCGACCACGCCCAGTAATGGAGTTGTAATAGTTGAAATAATAAACGGAATAACTAGCGCTAAGTAATCTTTAAAACGATATTGTTTATTAACGATAGATTGAGTTGCCATAATTTAAAAACCTAAAATAGATTTAAGAAGTTGTTTAGAATAAATATTATTAACCTGATTTAAATTGGCTATTTTATCAACTTGTTCGACAATCTGTCCTTGATAAAAGAAGATCACCCGATCGCAAAGATAAGTGATAGTCGCTAAATCATGTGTAATAAAAATGGTTGTTAAATTTAACTGTTTTTGCAGATCAACTAATAACGATAAAACTTGAGTTTGAACAGTAATATCAAGTGAACTTACTGCCTCGTCAAATAAAACAAATTTAGGTGAACAGGCAATTGCTCGTGCAATACAGATACGTTGTAATTGTCCACCACTCATTTCGTGGGGAAATCGATGATAAAATGATTCATTTAATCCTACTTGTTCTAATAGTTCAATTACTCGCTTTTTAAGTAGGCTTGCAGTAAGTTTGTCATAAATATAAATGGGTTCGGCAATAATTTCAGCAACGGTAAAATAAGGGTTAACTGAAGTGTTGTAGTCTTGAAACACAGCGCTTATTTCTCGTCGCATTGGAGATTTTCGCCATGCACGTTGTCCTATATCTTGCCCATTAAAATAAATTTTGCCACTATCAGGTTTTTCAAGCCCCAAAATTAGATTTCCAAGTGTACTTTTACCGCTTCCGCTTTCTCCTACAATACCTAAACATTCGCCTTGGTATAAAGATAAAGAAACATCTTTAATAATTGGTGTTTTTTTGCGATTAAATAAACCTTGATTAGGTTGTAAAAAAGATTTTTTGAGATTATTAATTTGTAATAACGGCGTCATTTAGATAGTCTCCAATCTATTTGGGTGGATAACGGCGTTAAATTTAGCTAATAACTGTTTACGCGTATCAATTAAGTAACGTGTATAATCATTTTTAGAATGATAAAAAATATGATCGCAACTACCTTGTTCTACAATCTGGCCTTGATTCATTACAATAATATGATCAGCGATATGGTGAATAACACTTAAATCATGCGAGATAAATATCATTGCTGTTTTCGATTTTTGTTTGATATTTTTTAATAATTGCAGAATATGAAGTTGACTAATAGAATCCAACGCTGTGGTTGGTTCATCGGCAATAATTAATTCAGGTTCAAGCATTAATGCTATTCCGATCATGATTCGTTGTAACATGCCGCCACTTAACTGATGTGGGTATTTCTTAAAGATTTGTTTTGGAACATTAAGACCAATGTCGGCAATCATGGTTAATGTTTTTTCAATAGCTTGTTTTTTACTAATTGTCAGATGTGCCAATAACGTTTCAACCACTTGATTGCCAATACAATAAAGCGGATCAAAAGCATTCATTGGATGCTGTAGTATAGCCGAAATAGCACTGCCACGAATATGGCGTAATGTTTCATGGTTTTGTTTTAATAAATCACCATTTAATTGTAATGCTATTTTAGACTGTTTAGGGTTAAATAAAACTTTGCCTTGAACCGAAAAGTAGGGCTCTAATAAACCGATAATAGCTTTGCTAGTTAAACTTTTACCGCAGCCACTTTCGCCCACAATACCTAAACATTGATGATGCTCAAGGCAAAAGGAGATATCATTAAGTAGTGTTTTGCCATTATCCAGTGTTACAGTAAGATTCTTAACCTCAAGTAATTTATTATTCATGCTGTTTTTTCCTTAGGATCAAGAATGTCACGTAAACAATCACCAAGCATATTAAATGCAGCAACCACAATTAATATTGCAATTCCGGGATAGAGCATTTGCATAGGATGCTGCATCATAACGTTTTTTGCTTCACTTAGCATTAGTCCCCATTCTGGAGTTGGTGCTTGTATGCCAAGCCCTATGAAAGATAAAGCTGAAATATTTAAAATTACCCAACCAGTATCTAGTGTGGCTAACACAACTAATTCTGACATTACATTTGGTAATAAGTGACGGCGAATAATAAATGAATGTGGTGCGCCAATTGCTCGGGAAAATAAAATATAGTTTTTACGGCTATATTTGATAACCGAGCTGCGAATCATACGACTATACCAAGCCCATTTGACCATAATATTGGCAATAATAACGTTCTCAATACCCACACCAAGTACGCCTACAATAGCAAGAATCATCACTTGGCTAGGAAAAGAGAGCATAATATCGCATAAACGCATAATACACTCGTCAAGTTTACCTCGTTTATAACCTGAAATTAGGCCAATTATTGCACCAATAACGATGGTAATAATCATGGTTAATAATGACAAAAATAACGTGGAGCGAATGCCATAAAGTAGTCTTGAAAAAATATCACGTCCAAGATGATCACAACCTAACCAATGTTGAGCTGACATTGGGGCGTATTTACGAATAATACGTACTTTATTGGGATCAAATGGTGCAATATAAGGGGCTAAGATACCTAATATAATGATAGTTGCAATGATAATTAAACAACATAATGCAGCTTTATTTTTACACACCTGCTTAAGTACATTCATGACAAACCACCATCATCACGTAAACGAGGATCTAGTAAATGATGAAGAACATCGACAATAAAATTACATACCACAAATAATATTGCCATAATTAAAATATAAGCTTGGATAACGGGGTAGTCTCGATTCATAATAGCAGCAATACATAACCGTCCAAGTCCTGGCCAAGAAAATATATATTCAACCACAAATGAGCCAGCAATTAATTGCGGAATTGTCATTCCTAATGCGGTAATAGTAGTATGTAACGAATTGATTAATACATGCTTAAGAATAATTGTCCGTTCTTTTAGTCCTCGGCTACGTGCATAAAAAACGGAGTAGTTACGCATGTTTTCTAGCATGTTATTACGAATAAAACGAATATAGGTTGAAATATAAACGAATGATAGCGTTAAAGTTGGTAGGATTAGATTTTGCCATGTGCCATATCCATTAGTTGGAAGTAAATCTAAATAATTAGCAAAAAACCAGATAAATAAAAGCCCAAGCCAGTAGCTCGGCATAGCCGTGCCTAAAAAAATTATAATACGTAAAATATGATCAAAAACTGAATTAACAAAAATGGCACATAAAATGCCTAAGATCAGACTAATAATCAACGTAAAAATAAATGAAGATAATGCTAAAAGCAGTGTTGGTTGTAAGCTTCGAATGATCTCATCTAATACTAACCTATCTCGATGTACAAAAGAACGACCAAAATCAAGTTGAAAAACATTATATAACCAACTGATGTAACGTTTCCAAAATGGTTCATTTAAACCTAACTCTAGGCGCATACTTTCAATAGCATCGGGCGTGGGCATAATTTCATTTAAACGTAATGCTACTTCAGCAGGATCAGAAGGGGCTAAATTAATAAGTAGAAAAGCGATAAACGAGATACCGATAATAATCGGTATCATCATAATTAAACGTTTAAAAAAGTAATTTAACATTATTACTAACTAACAAAATAAATTAAAAATGCATTTTCTCAAAGGGAATGTCAAACTGCGAAGGAGCAAATTCAATACCTTTTAGTGATTTTATGGCGATAGCTCGGTTGCGTTCATAAGTTAACGGAATATAGACCGCTTGGTTATGCAATGCTTCAAGCACATAACGGTAAAGAGCTTGACGTTCTTTTTCATCAGTTGAAATTAATGCTTTACTAATGCTTGCATCAATTTGAGCTTTCTCTTTCAATCCTTGTTGTGCCATATAATCACCATATACTGGTAATTTCATGCCAGACATAAAAGATTGTGGGTCATAAGGCATTCCCCAAGAAATATCAAATACCATATCAAAATCACCAGCTTTTTGGCGATCACGATAACCTTGTTCTTCTTCTCCATGAATGTTAAGTTTTAAACCAACCTGTTCAAACTCATCTTGCATATATTGTGCGATAGTTTTTTGAGATGCAGTATTGCTATCATAATAAAGAGTTATTTCAAATGATTTGCCATCTTTTTGACGGTAATTCTGACCTTTTTGTTTTAGCCAACCTGCTTTATCAAGTAGTTCTTCGGCCAATTTAGTATTATATTCGTAAGGTTTTAACCCAATATTTGCATAAGGAATATTAGTAGCCATTAATGTATCAGCTGGCGCTTCGCTACCATTAAAGATACCTTCAGAAATATCTTTTTTATTAATGATATGTTCGATTGCTCGGCGCACATTAGCATCGCTTAAAGCGGGTCGAGTGGTATTCATCAATACGATACGGCTTGATACAGGTTTTGACATTAATGTTTGAAATTTATCCATTTCTGAAAAACGTTCAAATGAATCGGCATCCACCATATTTTTACCATAAATTAAATCAATTTCACCTTTTTCAAGTGCCATTAAACGGCTTTGGTTGTCTGCTATAACTTTCATGGTAACAGTTTTCAGTTTTGGTTGCTCACCCCAATAGTTAGGATTTGCGTTAAAAACAGCATACTGATCTTTTTTATGATCACCTAAAATATAAGGGCCTGTACCAATATAAGATTTAACGCCATTTTTTGTTTCACCATCGATCATTGAATTCGGTGAAATAAAGCGCATGGGTCTGGTTACTGCAATTTCAATCAAAAACGGGTAGTAAGGCTCTGACAGATTAACTTGAAGAGTATAATCATCTACCGCTTTGACTTCAGTAATTAAACGTACCATTTCAAGCCATGTATGGCGCACTTTATTTGACAGGACAGCATCCCAGTTTAATTTTGCACTGTGAGCATCGAATTTAACACCATCACTAAAGGTAACATCTTTTCTCAGTTTAAACGTATAGGTTTTTCCTTGGTTTGTAATAGTCCAGCTTTCGGCAAGCCAAGGAGAAAATGTGCCATCTTGATTATAATGAACAAGCGACTCATAGAGCATATTTTGAGCCCACATTTCACCTCCATAAAGGTGTGGATTCAAATCGCGTATATCTCGGAAGTTTGCAAAAGTGATATCATCTTTTGCAAAACAGTTAAAGCTAAAAAGCGATAAAAGTGAGACAATTAATAGCTTTTTAATGTGGCTAAAGTTTAAAAGCATGTTTAATCCAGTAAATTATTATTAAAGAGCAAAATATTAACATAATCGTAAATGATAATAAATATCATTTATATTTTTATGGATAAACACAATTAAAATTAGTACTCTTTTTTATAACATATTTATATATTAAAGGTGCTTTGATAATTTTAAGTAAGGGTTTGTGTAATATTTTAATATTTGGATTAGTATAATAGTCAGTGAGTAAATTTACTAAATAATCAGACAAATATTATTGAATTGCTTTATAATGCATATGAATAATTTATTTTTTGTTTATTTAGGATACATTTCATGTCATTTGACTCTCTTGGTTTAGATACCAAGATTTTAAAAGCAATTCAAGAACAAAACTATACCGATCCAACTCCCATTCAACAACAAGCTATACCTGTAATCTTATCTGGTAAAGACCTTATGGCGAGTGCACAAACAGGAACAGGTAAAACGGCAGGCTTTGGTTTACCAATATTACAAAAACTTATTGAACAGCAAGCAAAAGAAGCTAATAATCCAAAATCTAAAAAAGGCAAACGTCCTTTATATGCCTTGATTTTAGCCCCAACGCGTGAGCTGGCTGCGCAAATAGGTGAAAATATTCGCGATTATAGTCGTTATTTGCTCATTCGTTCATTAGTAGTTTTTGGTGGAGTGAGTATTAATCCACAAATGATGAAATTGCGTGGTGGTGTGGATATTTTAATTGCAACACCAGGGCGATTGCTTGATTTACAGCAAAAAAATGCGGTGGATCTGTCAACGATTAAAATACTGGTGTTGGACGAAGCTGATCGCATGTTAGATATGGGATTTATACATGATATTCGTCGTGTGGTTGCCAAGCTACCTAAAAAACGGCAAAATTTAATGTTTTCGGCAACTTTTTCGGATGAAATAAAAGTTTTGGCTCAATCTATTTTGCAGTCACCTGAATCTGTTGCTGTAGCAAAAACCAATAGTGCTTCAGAACAAATTACTCAATATGTGCATCGAGTTGATAAACGCCGTAAGCGTGAGCTACTATCTTATTTAATCGGTAAAAATCAGTGGCAACAAGTGTTAATTTTTACACGAACCAAATATGGTGCAAATCATTTAGCGGAACAATTAACGAAAGATGGCATTAAATCAGCAGCTATTCATGGTAATAAAAGCCAAGGAGCTCGAACAAAAGCATTAGCTGATTTTAAAAGCGGACAAATTAGGGCATTGGTTGCCACAGATATTGCCGCTCGAGGTCTTGATATAGAGTTATTACCTTACGTTGTTAATTATGAGCTTCCTCAAGTTGCTGAGGATTATGTTCATCGTATTGGTCGAACAGGTCGAGCGCAGAATCAAGGGCAAGCTCTCTCGCTTGTGTGCATTGATGAATTGCCACAATTAAAAGCAATTGAAAAATTAGTTAAAAAAACGATTCCAGAATTAACAACCAAAGGGTTTGAAGTTGATCCTAAAATTAAAGCTGAACCTGTAAAGAAATCGTCACCAAGGCGTGCGCCAGCAAAAAGAAGAGGTTCATCTTCAAATCGATCGTCGCAATCCAATCAAAATGGTGTGACCTCCAATAAACATAATCATACTCAAAATAAGCAAACTTATATTTAATAAGAAGGAAATTATTATGGTAAATCGCAGCAGACGTTTACGAAAAAAATTACATATTGAAGAGTTTAAAGAATTAGGTTTTACCGTTAGTTGGTCGTTTGACGAAGGTACAACTGAAGAAACTTTAGATAATATCGTCGATCAGTTTATTCTTGAGGCTATTCAACCCAATGGTTTAGCTTATGAGGGGAGTGGTTATTTAAATTGGAAAGGGATTATTTGCACCCAAAAACTAGGCAATTGTACCGAAGAACATCGTGACATTGTCACAAAATGGCTTGACGAACACGGTCTAAAAAGTGTTAAAACTAGCCCACTTATCGATATTTGGTGGGATGAATTAGAATTCTAATCTATTGGTGATCTCTAAATAGAAAATAGTCACTGGTGTGGCTATTCAGGTACAATATAGTATTTCGGTAAGGAGTACTTATATAATGAACGAAGGTACTATTTTTAAACTTGATAAAAAGTATACGCCTTTTTTATTCAAAGCGATAGAAGCAGCAAAGAAAAGCGAATTTGTGACCAAATATAAATACGATATCGATCATTTTTATATATCTTTTAATAATTATATAAGCACAAATAATGGATTTAGCTGTTATACAATAAGCTTTTATTCGAAAGAGATAACGCAAGATAATTGGATGGACATTGGGACTGGCGGAATAGTTATAGATGATATAAATGTTGATATAGATGTTGATTCTGGCGATGTTATTTCCATTTATGCAAGTCGTTAACATAAAAAAGAATTTATAAAAATTATTGGTATATAAAAATAATTACATTAGCGATTATATTTATTGCTACTAAAATTTTTTAAATTATCTAAGAGTAAATCGTTTTATATATTGGTACAGCTAGTTTTTTCAATGATAGATTATCAACGGATGATATTACAACTTTAATATGCATTGCTTTTTTATAATTTTCTTTCCAACTGTAAGTAAAAGATATCCAAGCTAATATTTACAAATCTTAACAAAAAGGTCAGCATTTTATATTTAAATGATGTTATTTTTTATCTAAAACAAAAATGATTTTATAAAAACTAATCGATGCTCTATATAAAAAATATTATATTAAACAGTTGATTGATAAATTGAATGGGTTATGGTACAATGAAAGAAACAACACAACATTAATTTGTCTTTTATGTAAAAAAATATTATCAAGTAAATTCCTCAAAAATTCATTCTTTGCTTATAAAAATTACCATAAATATATTATTTATTATCTTAGATTGATAAAAATACGAAAAATTGGGATGATAAATTTCATCTTTTTTATCTTTATGACATTGTTAACTATTACTAATAGTTATGCTGCTTTATCTGCAAAGACAATAAAAACAATTGAAGGTTCAGCCCCTTATATAAAATTAAATGGCTCTGCTATTAATGAACTGGCTGATTTATTGAGTTTTCAAAAACCTGATAGTTCCTCTAATTATGTAGTAATTTATCCATCGATAAATAAAGTAATTTATGCGCATAATGGGGACAAATTTAATCAATTTATTACAAAAGTTGTTGCTGATGGACAACCAAAACGTTTATCAAATATTATGGGAGTAAGTTATGGTGATGATGATGGCGATTTCGCTAATTCAACTATGGGAATAACAGGTACATTAACTGCTACTTGGCGTTATCGACAGTCAGATGGTACGATAAGAACGTTATCTGCTGATGAATTAAAAAACAAATTAGATTCATGCCAAAGCCCATATCAATTGACGATTAGCGCTAATAGTGTTAAAGCGCAATCTCAATATGGCATACCATTTGAACATGCTTATGGTAGTCTTAGTAAAACGTATACAATAAAAGTTGATGATTTCAAAGTTTGCTATATAAAACCTGCTAGTTTACAAATTTATGATGCTTCTGGCGTTGACGACAACACTTGTACCAATACGACAAATTGCAAATTTATTGGCGGTTATAACCCTAGAGTTTTCTTTCCTAATGAAGGGTTTTCGGCTTTGGCTCCTACTAAATTCCCTACAACGGCCTTTGATCAAGCAAAATTTACTTTAAGAATGAGTAATGAACAGAGTGATTATATTTATACATCAAGTAATCCGAATTTAGTCTCAATAAGTAATGTAGCTGGAAGTGAAGGTGTTGTTACCTTTAATTCATCCGTTCATCCCAATTTACCTTTTGAAGTAATTTTAACAGCAAAGACAAAACCCAATATAATAACGCCTTCAAAAACGTCTATTTATTCTTTTACCATTAATAAATGGATACGAGCGCTTCCGCCAACTCAATATAAAACAGAGAAGTATTTAGATACTGGAAATGGTATTTTCCCTGCAGCTAATGCTTGTGCGGGACGTAATTTAGGGATGATTAGTGCAGAAGAGGCGGCAAGCTATTTTTATTCACCAATGGAACTTAGCAATGCCTCAAGTGCAACGACAGCTGTAACAGGGAATGGAACTGGACCATTTCCTAAATGGGAGCATAACCGAGAGGCAAGATTATCTCGAGATATAGATGGGACGTTTTATGGTGAATGGGGGGATTTATATAAAGGTTATCCTAAGAATGGTTTTGATTTATCTCAAGGATGCACTTGGAGTAGTCAGGCGTATACAAATGAACTTATATTTGGCATTGATATCCAAAATGGTTATGTTGGTTATAATTTGCTTAAATATGATGGATGCACTCCTGTTTGTCGAAAATAGCATCGATAAAAAGCTACTTTAGCATTGCATAAAACAATAAAAATTATTAATACACAGAAAATAGCCACATTATTATTAGTGGCTATTTTTATTAATAACTGATTATTCAATTCCTTGGCTACGTAAGTAATCTTCATAATTACCTGTATAGTCAATCACTTTTTCAGGTGTGATTTCAATAATTCGTGTAGCTAACGAACTAACAAATTCACGATCATGTGAAACAAAAAATAGGGTGCCTTGATAAAGCTCTAATGCTATATTGAGTGATTCGATGGATTCCATATCTAAATGATTAGTTGGTTCGTCCATAACAATAATGTTAGGACGTTGCATCATTAATTTACCAAATAACATACGTCCTTTTTCACCACCAGATAGGACTTTAACTTGCTTTTTGATATCATCTTGTGAAAATAACAATCGACCTAAAATACTACGTATCGCTTGCTCGTTATCGGTTGGCTGTTTCCATTGACTCATCCAGTCAAATACAGTTAAGTCGCCTTCAAATTCGTATTCGTGATCTTGTGCATAATAACCAATATTGGCATTTTCAGACCATTTTATATCACCTTGTTCGGGAGTAAGTTCGCCCATTAGTGTTTTTATTAATGTAGTTTTACCAATACCGTTAGTCCCTAAAATAGCGACTTTTTCGCCCACTTCGACCATTAGGTTTAAGTTTTTAAATAGTGGATCATTATCAAAACCTTTGGTCAGGTTTTCAACAACAAGCGCATTACGGAATAGTTTTTTATCTTGTTCAAAACGAATAAATGGATTTTGGCGACTAGAGGCTTTGACTTCTTCAAGTTTAATTTTTTCAATTTGTTTTGCGCGCGAAGTTGCTTGTTTTGATTTAGACGCATTGGCACTAAATCGACTAACAAAAGATTGTAGCTCACTGATTTGTGCTTTCTTTTTGGCATTGTCAGCTAATAAACGCTCTCTCGCTTGCGTTGATGCTGTCATATAATCATCATAGTTACCAGGGTAGATGCGAAGCTCACCATAATCCATGTCTGCCATATGGGTACAGACCATATTCAAAACATGGCGGTCATGCGAAATAATAATCATGGTGCTTTCGCGTTGATTTAGGGTATCTTCAAGCCAACGGATAGTATCGATATCCAAGTTATTGGTCGGTTCGTCAAGCAATAAAATATCGGGATTTGAGAATAAGGCTTGGGCTAATAATACTCGTAATTTCCAGCCTGGTGAGATTTCGCTCATTAATCCATAATGTTGCTCAATTGGAATACCAACACCTAATAATAATTCACCCGCACGAGCTTCAGCGCTATAACCATCCATTTCGGCATATTGGGTTTCCAAATCAGCAACTTTAAAGCCGTCTTCTTCACTCATTTCGGGAAGTGAATAGATGCGATCACGTTCTTGCTTGATCTGCCATAATTCGGTATGTCCCATAATTACGGTATTAAGTACGGAAAACTCTTCAAACGCAAATTGGTCTTGGCGTAACTTACCTAATCGTTCATGCGGATCTAAAGCAACATTACCAGATGTTGGCACTAAATCACCACCAATAATCTTCATAAAAGTTGATTTACCGCTACCATTGGCACCAATTAAACCATAACGATTGCCATTACCGAATTTAACCGAGATATTTTCAAATAATGGCTTACTTCCAAATTGCATTGTGATGTTATTTGTACTTAACATTAGAATTTACTCTCTTTAACATGCGTTTCACTCATATAAGTAATAATTAGCCTTTGAGTGAAGTCGCGGAAATATGAATTGGCGCATATTATGCCATAATTAATCATTTTTGAGGATCTTTGTTTTAGATAACGGCATCCTGGATTCAAACATGAAGTGCAATTTTAAACACGGTGGAGTGAAGAAAGTAGAAAGGTGATTTATACTAGCACCTTCGCACCACCACAGTTTGGAGATTGCTATGTATTATAATCACCTTTCTAGGAAGGAAAGATACCAGATTTTCGTATTATTACAAGCCGGAAAGAATAAAAAAGAGATAGCCCAGCTACTCAATAGACATCCTTCGACAATAAGTCGAGAGATAAAAAGAAACTCAAAACCTAATCAAGCCTATCAAGCACATGATGCGGTAACC
>NZ_LZHJ01000160.1:0-34438 GCF_001690815.1 Gilliamella sp. GillExp13
ATGTGCTTGATAGGCTTGATTAGGTTTTGAGTTTCTTTCTATCTCTCGACTTATTGTCGAAGGATGTCTATTGAGTAGCTGGGCTATCTCTTTTTTATTCTTTCCGGCTTGTAATAATACGAAAATCTGGTATCTTTCCTTCCTAGAAAGGTGATTATAATACATAGCAATCTCCAAACTGTGGTGGTGCGAAGGTGCTAGTATAAATCACCTTTCTACTTTCTTCACTCCACCGTGTTTAAAATTGCACTTCATGTTTGAATCCAGGAACATTAGTTGTATAAAGAATTCACACACTATAATGAAATACTATTTATCATATAACTGTACCATCGGGCGCTAGTCTACACTTTTTTAATAGTCAAGGCTCGCATATTTATATGAATACCCTTACTGTATTAGTTCTCTCGCCTACTACTCTATACCATTTAACTTGCGGCGTATAATTTAAGCAAAAACTATGGAGGATGAATTCGATTTTTGTTCAATAGGATAAAAATTGTTTGTCAAAAACTTTCAGGTAACTATGTGTTTTAGTATAAAACTACTTATAATTAATTTTGATATCATATAAAGTAATTAAACCGTTTGGCTAGTATTGTTTTTAAAATTATAGTACTTATTTAATTTTATTATATTTATTTCTTAGTAGACGTTATAATCATTCATGAATTAACTAGCTGGATATGAATATGTTAAAAAAATTGATATTGATTGCTTTGTTGTTACCTATCACCGTATTTGCTGCTAAAAAAGAGTGTGGGATTAAGCCCAGTTATGACATTACGATAAATAGAGAAAGTGTACATATTTTTGATAAAAAAAATGATTTAATTATCATGCCAAATGGTAATGTCATTTTAAATAAAGAAACGATATCACTTAATCCATCATTACAAAAAGAACTGATTCAATTTCAGCAAGATTTACGTCAACAGTTGCCGCTACTAGAACAACAATCATTAAGCCTTTTAACTGAAGTTAAAGAAACTTTTGAAAAAGCAATAAAAAATCAATTGGGCGATGATAATGAGCTAAAAAGCGAGTTAAACAAATTATATAAACGTTTAGTTAAGTTGTTACATGCATCAATTATTACTGAAAATGGTAATACGCGATTTTCTTACCGACATTTTAATAATATCAAAAAAGATGGAGAAGATATTGGTCAACGCATTTTTTATAATGTTGTGGGCGGAAGTATTTTGCATTTCGAATTTTTTAAAAATTATGGAGCAATTAAACAAATTTCTAAAAATGAATGGAAGGCTCAAAAACCTAAATTAAAAGCTTTTGATGCTCATATTTGTTCAGTTATTACAGATATTGATGCTCAATACAAACAAATATTGAGTCAACTTAATCAATCAATTCATAACTAAATAGACATTAATAAAAACTTTTGCGAAAATGATACCTCTAATAAGATAGTTAAACGGAAGCTTATGACTGCACAAATAATTGATGGGAAAGTATTAGCACAACAAATACGTACTGAAATTGCCAATAAGGTCAAAATGCGTATTGAAAAAGGACTATCAGTCCCAGGATTAGCAGTAATTCAAGTCGGTTCAGATCCTGCATCAAAAATCTATGTTAAAAATAAGCAAAAGGCTTGTGATGATGTTGGTTTTGTTTCATTTGCTTATGACTTTACCTCGACGACCACCGATGAATTATTAGCATTAATTGATGAACTAAATCAACGTTTAGATGTGCATGGTATTTTAGTACAACTGCCTTTACCTGATAATATTGATAAAACTAAGGTTCTTGAACGTATTGATCCAAGTAAAGATGTCGATGGCTTTCACCCATATAATATTGGACACTTGCTACAACGTGATCCAATCTTGCGACCATGTACTCCTTATGGCGTAGTCAAAATGCTAGAATCCACTGGCATAAATCTGTCAGGTTTAAATGCTACCATTGTAGGGGCATCAAGCATTGTGGGTCGTCCAATGGCATTAGAGTTATTATTATTAGGTTGCACAACAACCATTACCCATAGTCGTACTATTGATTTAGCAAAACATGTTAGCAATGCGGATATTGTTGTTGCGGGAGTAGGTATTGCTAATTATGTTAAGGGTGAGTGGATAAAACCGGGTGCAATCGTTATTGATGTCGGTATCAATCGTTTGCCAGATGGTAAACTTGCAGGTGATGTAGAGTTTGATGTTGCTGTTAAAAGAGCAGGATGGATCACACCGGTTCCTGGTGGTGTTGGTCCAATGACCGTTGCTATGTTAATGAGCAATACATTAGAAGCATGTGAAAAATTTGGTAAATAATTTATATTAATTCAGATTTACTAAATTTTATTCCAAAGATATATATTAAAAAAGGATTATACAATGATTACATTTCACACTAATTTAGGTGATATTAAAATCAGAACTTTTGATGATAAAGCGCCCGAGACTGTTAAAAATTTTGTTGAATATTGCAAAGAAGGCTTTTATAACAATACAATATTTCATCGTGTTATTAATAATTTCATGATTCAAGGTGGTGGTTTTGAGCCTGGAATGAACCAAAAAAAGACAAAATCACCAATTAAAAACGAAGCAAATAACGGCCTAAAAAATGAACGTGGTACTTTAGCAATGGCACGCACATCAGATCCTCATTCGGCAACTGCGCAATTTTTTATCAACGTGGTTGATAATGATTATCTCAACTTTCGCTCTGCGGACATTAATGGTTATGGCTATTGTGTTTTTGCACAAGTTGTTGATGGGCTTGATGTGGTTGATAAAATAAAAGCTGTTAAAACAGAACGCAGTGGTATGCACTCTGATGTTCCTGTTGAAGATGTTATTATTACGAGTGTCACGGTTGAATAATCCTGTTCGTTATTTTATTGCTGATATTCATTTAGCAGATAATGAGCCTGCTTTAGGTTATATTAATATAGCCGCAGGCTTTTTGTCTTTTTTGGATACTTTGCCCGACAACTGCGAGCTTTACATTCTAGGCGACCTTTTTGATTACTGGGTTGGGGATGATGTAAAAACAAACTTACATTATCAAATTGCGCAGGCTTTACAAGCCTTATCAAAACGTAATATAAGAAAATATTTCGTTCATGGTAATCGTGATTTTTTATTGGGGGAAAAGTATGCGCAACAATGCGAAATGACCTTACTACCCGAGATTAATTGCCTTTCTAATCAAGGAAAAAACATCATTTTTTTACATGGTGATTTACTGTGTATTGACGACCATCAATATCAAAATTTCCGAAAAGTTATGCATAATAAATGGCTTCAAAAATTATTTTTATTTTTACCACTTTTTATTCGGTTGAAAATTGCAGCTAAGTTACGAAAAAAAAGTAGTCAACATAATCAACTCAAATCTGAAAATATCATGGATGTAAATCAGCAAGCAGTTATTGAAATGATGTTTAAACATAATGCAGATATTATGGTGCACGGTCATACACATAAACCTGCTGTACATCATTTTCAAATTGAAGGCAACACTGCAACTCGTGCGGTGCTTGGTGCTTGGCATGATGGCGTGACATATATTAAACAAGCGGAAAATAGTAATACTTTAGAGCTTTATAACCATTCTTTTAAATAGTCACTTTGTAAAACATGTTCGGTCTTACCAAACTCAATCAGCTTACCTTGATCTAAAATTACAACATTATCGGCTATTTGTTTAACTTCATTAATATTATGTGTTACATAAATAATGGGTATATTTAGCTCATTAGTTAATTTATTAATATAAGTTAACAGTTCTTTTTTTCTTGGCATATCGAGAGCTGAAAGCGGTTCGTCCATTAATAGTAATAAAGGGTTGGTTAATAGTGCTCGACCAATTGCAACTCGCTGTTTTTCTCCACCAGATAACATGGCAGGATAACGATTTAATAATGGTCGGATATTAAGTACATTAACTATTTCATCAAATCTTAATTGCTTGAAATTTTTAGCACCATAAATCAGATTTTTAATAACTTTATAATGAGGGAAAAGTAATGCATCTTGAAAAACGGTACCAATATGCCGATTTTCAGGAGTAACAAAAAGGTGTTTATCGCAATCAACTAGTGGTAAGCCATTCAACTGGATTTGGCCTTGATCAGGTTTAATTAATCCATTAACAAGGTTTACTAGTGTGGATTTTCCCGAGCCAGAAACGCCTAAAATAGCAGTAACCCCTTGGCAGGCTATCTCGTGATTGAATTGGAACGAAAACGAAGCAAGTTGTTTGCGAACATCTATTTTTAACATATTGATTATCCTGCTAACTTCTTTTTATGCCATCGATTTAACAATTCGGATAAAAAAAGTGCGATTAGTGATAACACAACCGAAATAATACACAGCCGTAATGCACCTTGTTCACCATTGGGAATTTGTAGCAACGTATACATTGCTAATGGTAAGGTGCGGGTTTCATCTTGAATATTTGACACAAAAGTGATTGTTGCACCAAATTCCCCTAAGCAACGGGCAAAACCCAATACAATTCCCATAAGAATACCAGGAAAGGCTAATGGTAAAGTAATAGTTATAAAAACTCGCCACTTATGGGCTCCAAGAGTCCGAGCAACGTTTTCAAGGCGTGTATCAATTGATTCAATGGCTAAGTGAATTGAACGCACCATTAATGGAAATGCAACTACTGCCGAAGCTAAAGCTGCACCTTGCCAATTAAAGCTAAAGCTAATATTTAAATGGCTACTCAACCACTCGCCAATAATGCTACGTCGTCCCATGGTTATTAACAACAAATAACCTAAAACAACTGGTGGTAAAACAAGAGGAAGATGCACGAGGCTATCAAATAGCGATTTACCAAAAAATTGACAGCGTGCCAATATCCAAGCGGTTAAAATGCCTATTGGCAAACTAAAACCAATTGCTGTGGCGGCTATCTTTAAACTAAGTAGCAAGGTTTGCCATTCAAATTCAGTTAATAACATAGTTTTATAAAATTATTTACTTATTAAATTACTTGGTTATAAATCCATATTTTTCAAAAATAGCTTTAGCTTGTGGTGAATTTAAATATTTATAAAAATCAGTTGCTTTTTGATTCAACAAAGTGATGGGATATTCGATAGACTTAAATGTATCATCAGGAAAGGATCCAATTATTTTTACCTTATTGCTTATTTTAGCATCGGTACTATATACAATACCAAGCGCAGCTTCATTACGCTCAACTAGTACCAAAGCGTCTCTTACATTACTTGCAGGAGCAAATTGTGGCGATAATTTATTAAATACCCCTAAATTAGTTAATGATTCTTTTGCATACATCCCTGCTGGTACATGATCAGGATCACCAATAGCTATTCTTTCACCTTTAGGTAAAATAATTTCCCAATTGGTATTTTTATTAATTGAAACATTCTCTAAATGTGAGTTTTGGGGAGCAATAAGCACCAATGTATTTTTTAATAAATCGTGTTTATTTTTAGTTAAATTATGCTCAATAAGATAAGTCATCCACTTTTGATCTGCTGACATAAATATATCCGCAGGTGCACCTTGTTCAATCTGTTTAGCTAATACTGATGATGAAGCAAATGAGAATACAATATTTGCATCTTTATGTTCTGCTTTATAAGATGCAGCGATATCTTGCATAGCATTAGTCAATGAGGCAGCGGCAAATATAGTCATTTTTTCAGCAGCTGAAACTGAAAAAGTCATTGCCATCATTAAGATAATTCCAATAATTTTTTTCATTCTGTTCCTCACAATAAAATTGAGTTAATTTTAACTGTTAATATTATTTATCCAATTGATTATTATGATTTATTATGTTATTTGGCAAATTATTAAATGACCGTTATATAAAATATAACATATCGATGCTAGCAGAATTTATATATAAAGTACAATTAAAATTCATTTAAGCTGATACGATATGATAATCAACAAGATTTTTAACAAGTTTTGAAGGAATGCCAAAAAGGGTCTACAATAATCACTATTATCTCTTCATCTCTTCCAAATTGATTAGTCGGTTCTTCATGGTGTTAAATTATGTTTTCTCCTGAAATTTTATTAACGTTAAATATAAAACAGCAGTTATTTACTGATCCAAGGCGTATTGCGTTATTAAAAGCAATTGAACAGACGGGGTCATTAAGTCAGGCTGCCAAGCAAATTGGTATTAGTTATAAAACCGCATGGGATGCCATTAATGAAATAAGTAAATTAGCACCTAAACCTTTTTTAATTACTGCAATTGGTGGTAAAAATGGAGGAGGCACTAAACTGAGTGCTTATGCAGTTAGATTTATCCAACTCTATGATCTATTAACTCAACTACAACAAAATGCTTTTAACATACTAAATGATGACAAAGTACCTTTAGATGATATTTTAAAAGCTACAGCTAGACTATCATTACAAACCAGTGCACGAAATCAATTATATGGTACGGTTAAGCAGATTCAAACAAATGATGTTGCTGGTTTTATTACAGTGCTACTTAGTGATAATCAAACTGAGTTAAAAGTTTACATTACTCAATCAAGTATTGAACGGCTAAAGTTGAGTACGGACAAAACAGTATTGCTGTTAATTAAAGCTCCATTAATTGAATTAAAAAATGAAATCGAGAACGAAAACTGCTTGTCGGTTACCGTTCAAAAAATCACTACTGATGGCATTTGGAGTGAAATTGCTTTTACACTATCTTCTGGCATAGTGCTTTATGCTAACAAATTAGCCAGTGAAGTAAAAAAGTCGGCCTTAGCTACAGGCAAACAATCAAAACTATTTATTAATCCACAAAATATTATTGTTGCGACATTAGTTTAGCAATATGAGGTTATCATGCTACAAATAGAAAACGCACATTTTAAAATTAGTGACTACCTAGTTTTTACTATTGAATCACTTACAATAAATCAAGGCAGTAATGTTGCATTTGTGGGGCGTAATGGCAGCGGTAAATCTATACTAGTTAAAGCATTGGCTGGTGAGCAAACATTATTATCAGGCAAAGTAATTAATCAATTTAACTCCATAGCACACATATCGTTTGAACAGCTACAAAAACTAATTGATGATGAATGGAAACGCAATAATACAGATATGCTAAGCGAAGGTGAAAACGATACAGGATTAACCACTCAGCAAATTATACAAGAAAATAATTTTAATCAAGTACTTTGCCAAAAATTAGCAACACAATTTGGAATTGAACACCTATTAACGAAACGCTTTAAATACCTTTCAACTGGTGAAACACGCAAAGCCTTAATCTGTCGAGTTTTGATGCAGCAACCTGATTTTCTGATATTAGATGAGCCTTTTGATGGCTTAGATGTGACATCACGTGAAAACTTAGCCGAAATACTAGCAGATCTTGCTAAGCAAGGTATCACAATTGTCCTTGTTTTAAATCGATTTAATGAAATTCCTACTTTTATTGAAAATATTGGCATACTAGCCGACTGCCAACTATTGAAAATTGATACAAAAGATACAATATTAAACGATACAACTGTTAAGCAATTAGCTGATTTGGAAAATATTTCCAATATGCCATTACCAGAAGCCGACGAACCACCAACTCAATTAGCGGATCAATTAGATCGAGTCATATTAAATAATGGTTATGTATATTATGATGATAAAGCAATCATTAATGGATTAACTTGGCGAGTAAAAGCCAAACAAAATTGGCAAATAGTTGGACCTAATGGCGCAGGTAAATCAACGTTATTAAGTTTAATAACTGGCGATCATCCGCAAGGGTATAGCAATGATCTCACTTTATTTGGTCGTAAACGAGGTTCGGGTGAAACGATTTGGGATATTAAACGCCATATTGGTTATGTTAGTAGCAGCTTACATTTGGCTTATCGAGTTAGTTCTAGCGTTAAAACTGTGTTATTGTCAGGCTATTTTGATTCGATTGGTGTCTACCAAGCTACCAGTGATAAACAAGCTAAATTGGCTGATGAATGGCTACAATTACTAGGGTTACAAACGCAGGCGGATAAACCCTTTCAATCGCTTTCTTGGGGACAGCAAAGATTAGTATTGATTGCCAGAGCGTTGGTTAAACATCCGACACTGCTTATTTTAGATGAGCCATTGCAAGGGCTCGATCATCTTAATCGAGAATTAGTAAAACGTTGGATAGATCGTTTAATTAGTGAAGGGTACACGCAGTTGCTATTCGTGTCTCATCACGCAGAAGATGCGCCAAAATGCATCACTCACCGATTGACTTTCATCCAAAACTTGGATCATAGCTATCAATATCAAATCGAACAGATAAATCGAATGATTAGTTAAAACTATCAAAAGCAGCGTTAAAGATAGGAATAAACATTAAAATAAAAGGGATTTTTTTTGAAATTTTATCTTGATAATTGAAAAAAGTTTATAAAGACTATATTTATAAAGTTATCCCCGTTGCCTGTGGATAACTCTGTGTGTATTTTATTGAAAAAAGCGCTAACCTCAGTAACTATCAGGATTTTTCTTAATTTGATTGTAACTTAATCATGAAATATTTTTTTGTTTTATATCAACATGTTACCGTAAATCAAGTTATAAATTAGTTGTCTTTTTTATAAATGAAAATGTTAATTGAACAAAAAATAGTAAATTTTAAAAGGTCAAGTCCTTTTGGGGATAATTTTTATTAATAGGTAAAATATTAGGTTGCGATGTAATGAAAAAATTTAAATTATGTTCCGAATTTAAGCCAGCTGGTGATCAGCCAGAAGCAATAAAAAGGATTAATCAAAATCTTGATGATGGGATTGCGCATCAAACACTATTAGGCGTAACAGGATCAGGTAAAACATTTACCATGGCAAATGTTATTGCTAAACATAATCGCCCTACAATTATTTTAGCACCAAATAAAACATTAGCCGCTCAGCTATATGGTGAAATGAAAGCCTTTTTCCCTGAAAATGCGGTTGAATACTTCGTATCTTATTATGATTACTATCAACCTGAATCTTATGTACCGTCAACCGATACATTTATTGAAAAAGATGCGTCAATCAATGAACATATAGAACAAATGCGTCTTTCTGCCACTAAATCACTACTAGAACGACGTGATGTTGTAATTGTTGCTTCGGTGTCGGCTATTTATGGTTTAGGAGCACCAGAAACCTATATGTCGATGATATTACACCTAACAAAAGGCACCATAACCGATCAGCGTTCAATCTTAACTCGATTAGCTGAATTGCAATACACTCGTAATGAAATAGGTTTTAGTCGTGGTACATTTCGTGTTCGAGGAGATGTTATAGATATTTTTCCAGCTGATTCAGACGATCTTGCTGTGCGCGTAGAGTTATTTGATGATGAAGTCGATCGAATTGTTATGTTTGATCCGCTTACAGGTAATAGCATAAATGAAGTATCGCGGATAACAATTTATCCAAAAACGCACTATGTCACACCAAGAAACATTATGGAAAACGCTATTGCGCAAATAAAGCAAGAGCTTAAAGAACGTCAAAAAGTTCTGTTAGACAATAATCGTCTATTAGAGGAGCAACGTTTAACTCAGCGGACATTATTTGATATTGAAATGATGACCGAATTGGGGTATTGCTCTGGGATTGAAAACTATTCACGCTTTTTAGCTCAGCGTAATCCGGGCGATCCGCCAGCAACCTTATTTGATTATTTGCCACCTGATGGATTACTTTTTATTGACGAATCTCACGTGGCTATTCCACAATTAGGAGCAATGTATAATGGTGACCGTTCACGTAAACTTAATCTGGTTGAATATGGCTTTCGGTTGCCATCAGCACTAGACAATCGACCGTTAAAATTTGCTGAATTTGAAAACATCATGCCACAAACTATTTATGTGTCAGCAACACCAGCTAAATACGAGATTGAAAAATCAGGTAATGAAATTATTGAACAAGTAGTTAGACCTACAGGTTTATTAGATCCTATTATCGAAGTTCGACCAGTTGCAACGCAGGTTGATGATCTATTATCTGAAATCAAAATTCGTATCAATAACCAAGAGCGTGTTTTAGTGACCACATTAACTAAACGTATGGCAGAAAACTTAACTGATTATCTGTCAGAACATAATATAACTGTAAAATATTTGCATTCAGACATCAATACGGTTGAACGTATGGAAATTATTCGTGACCTACGTTTAGGTAAAGTTGATGTACTTGTGGGCATTAACTTATTGCGAGAAGGTTTAGATATACCTGAAGTCTCACTAATAGCAATATTGGATGCTGATCGCGAAGGTTTTTTACGTTCAGAAAGTTCACTAATTCAAACCGTAGGGCGTGCAGCTCGTAATGTAAATGGTAAAGCCATATTATATGCTGATAGAATAACCCCTGCTATGCAAAAAACGATTGATGAAACTGCCCGTCGTCGTAAAAAACAGGAAGACTTTAATACAGCACACGGCATTACACCAAAATCAGTACGCAAAGAAATTAAAGACGTATTAGAGGCAGGTTTAAGTACCAAAAAATCAACAGCCAAAGTACAAGCATTTGAACCAGGCAAACCTTATCAGTATGTCTCAGTTAAAGAAGTACAGGCAAAAGTGAAAGAGCTTGAAGCAATGATGTACGAAGCGGCTAAGAATCTTGAGTTTGAAAAAGCTGGTGTACTGCGTGATGAAATAAAAAAATTGCGTGCTGATTTTATTAAAGTATCTTAATAACTCATCTAACAAGGAAAATATGATGACAATAACACGAATTGATCCAGATAACCGCTGGTCTGAAGCAGTGATCCATAATAACGTTATTTATTACACAAGTGTTCCAGCTGATCTTGAAAATGACGCTTATGTACAGACCAAAAGTGCATTAGCTGAAATTGACAAAATATTAGCCCGAGCTAACAGTGATAAATCACGTATATTAGATGTAACATTATTTTTAGTTAATAAAAGTGACTTTGCCGCTATGAATAAAGCATGGGACGAATGGGTAGCTAAAGGTAGTGCACCAGTACGTTGTACAGTGCAAGCAGGGTTAATGAAAAAAGAATATTTGATAGAAATTAAAATCGTGGCAGCAGTAAAAGGCTAACTTTTTCTTCACCGCCGATACTATTCGGCGGTATCACTTTGTTTATCATCTTCATTCTGCTGGGAACATGTATTTTAATTGCTAACAGATAAAATCCTTACTATCCCCATTAATTAAATTTTAGTGTATACTTCACATACATCTTATTTTAATTATTCATACATTTGCCATGCATACTCAACCTAGAATTGCCATAGTAATGGGTTCCAAAAGCGATTGGACTACTATGCAACACGCAGCCGACATCCTTGATGCGTTAACAATTCCTTATCATGTTGAAATCGTTTCTGCTCACCGTACCCCTGATAAATTATTTTGTTTTGCTGAAGATGCTAAACAAAAAGGCTTTGATGTAATCATAGCTGGTGCTGGCGGTGCGGCTCATTTGCCAGGTATGTTAGCTGCTAAAACGCTGATTCCTGTATTAGGTGTTCCTGTGCAAAGTGCTGCATTAAGTGGAGTAGATAGTCTCTATTCTATTGTTCAAATGCCTAAAGGTATTCCTGTTGGTACTTTAGCAATAGGTAAATCTGGTGCAGCGAATGCGGCATTACTTGCTGCACAGATTCTAGCTCTACATGATAAAGAAATATATCAACGTTTATCAACATGGCGATTAACTCAAACTGATGAGGTACTAAATAACCCAGATCCAAGAGTGAATGCATAATATGAAACTTCAATCTGTTTGTGTACTAGGTAACGGGCAATTAGGGCGAATGCTTAAGCAAGCAGGCGAACCAATAGGTATAAAAGTTTATCCAGTTGGATTAGATGTAGATCCTACCGTCATTCCATATCAACAGTCAGTAATAACAGCTGAAATTGAGCGATGGTCAGATACTCCGTTTACACAAATTTTAGCTAAACATTCGCATTTTGTTAATCGAGATGTCTTTCCTATTATTGCCGACCGTTTAACGCAAAAACAGCTACTTGACGAACTTGGTTTACCGACAGCGAAATGGTTTTCGCTTGATCACCCTCAAGATTGGTCAACGTTATTTACTGAACTTGGCGATCGATTAATTGTTAAACGTAGAACTGGCGGTTATGATGGACGAGGGCAATGGCGAATTGCTATTAATGGTCCAATAACTGTACCTGATGATATCTATCAGCACGCTATTGTTGAACAGGCTATCCCGTTCGAAAAAGAGATGTCATTAATAGGCGCTCGTAATGCAAAAGGTGAAACAGTATTTTATCCCCTTACCAATAACTTCCACCAAGACGGCATCTTAAAAATAAGTGTTGTACAACCTAACAAATCAGATTCATTACAAATAAAAGCAGAACAAATGCTATCTGCTATTATGCATAAATTGAATTATATTGGCGTAATGGCAATGGAATGCTTTATTGTTGGTAATGAACTACTGATCAACGAACTTGCTCCACGAGTACATAATAGTGGTCATTGGACGCAAAATGGAGCTTCAATTAGCCAATTTGAATTACATCTTCGTGCTATATTGGGGCTTCCATTTCCTAAGCCAGATGTATTTACGCCATCAGTTATGGTTAACTTAATTGGCACAGAATTAAATTTAAATTGGTTATCAATTGATTTGGTACATCTTCATTGGTATGAAAAAGAAGTTAGAGTTGGACGTAAAGTAGGGCATTTAAATTTAACCCATAACCAAACAAACAAATTGTTAAAAGCATTAGAGAATTTAATACCGTTATTACCTAATGATTATCAAAAAAGTATTGAATGGGCAAAACAAACATTAGCAATTTGAAGATTTAAAACAATTAAGGTGATTAAATTAAGGATGAACCCATGATCAACTTTAACCAAAAAATTAATTATCAGCGTTATGCTAGCAAACAGCGTGAAGCTCTGTCTGATGAGTACTCAATAGTACGCTGTTTTGAAAGTGATCGTGGACGCATCATAAACTCAGCCGCTATTCGTCGCCTACAGCAAAAAACGCAAGTTTTTCCATTAGAACGAAACTCAGTAGTTAGAACAAGACTTACTCACTCTATGGAAGTGCAACAAGTTGGGCGATACATAGTCAAAGAAATCGTTAATCGCCTTGGCAATGCTGGAAAATTAAAAAAATATGGGCTTGATAATTGTATAATGGCGATTGAAAGCCTAGTTGAAATGGCTTGTTTAATGCATGATATTGGTAATCCTCCATTTGGTCATTTTGGTGAGGCTGCCATTAATAAATGGTTTACTCTACGTTTAGGTCTTGGCAGAGCAACAGATTATCGATTTCTTGAAATAAATGTTAGTGATAAAGAAGAAATAAAAGAACTTAAAACTAAAATTCGCCAAGATTTATCAAGTTTCGAAGGTAATGCACAAGCAATTCGTTTAGTGCATACAATATTACGTCTCAATTTAACTTACTCTCAGATTGCTTCAATTATGAAATATTCTAAACCAGCTTATTGGTCTAAGCCGGTACTGCCAGAATTTTCTTATTTAATGAAAAAAGCAGGTTATTATTTATCAGAAGAACCATTTATTGAGGAGTTATCTAAACAGCTTGATATCAAACCATTTCATCGTTATCCATTTACCTATATTATGGAAGCCGCCGACGATATCTCATATTGCATTGCCGATCTAGAAGATGCGGTTGAAAAGAAAATTCTAACAGTAAAACAGCTTTATACTTACTTAGCTGAGGCATGGGGACCGATTAAAAAAGGTGATCTGTTTGATACCGTTGTCAATCGCCCTTATGAAAATCTAAATCAAAATGGTTTTGATGCGATAGGCATCGACCAATTTTTTATGTACCTACGTGTCAACACTATTGGCAAATTGGTACCACATGCTGCTGAACGCTTTATTGAAAATATTGAAGAAATTTATCACGGCTCATTTAATCATGCCTTACTTGAAGATCATGGTGCAGAATATAAATTACTCAATATTTTCAAAACAGTTGGACTTGAACATATATTTAACCATGAATCGGTTGAAAATATTGAACTTCAAGGGTACCGAATTATTAGTGGATTACTCGATATTTATAGCCCACTGCTTGATATGCCTACTAACGACTTTTTGAAATTGGTTGAGGATAAACATCACAAAAATTATCCTATTGAAACTCGCTTATATCATAAATTATCCTCAAAACATTGTGTCGCTTATAAACAAGCAGTTAACAAACTCAATATAAATAAAGCGGAAAATTTTGCGTGTATGGAATTCTACTATCGATGTCGCTTATTGCAGGATTATATTAGCGGCATGACAGATCACTTTGCTTATGACGAATATCGCAAGTTAATGGTGACATTCTAGATCCTATTAATTTTTATAACAGCTAAGCACCACTAATATGCATTGGCACCATATTAGTGCGCTGCTAAATAATAAATCTAATTAACTATTTGTTATCTTTTGTTTTAACCTTCCAATCAAAACAGCTGAACTTTAATTTTATGATAGCTATATTTTTATAAATTAAGTTGTAGTAGCAAATTCAATTCAAGTTAATTTTTTTGGCACACTCTTTGCATAATTTAATCTGTAACTCACAATTTTTAGGAGCGATTGATGAAATTAGTTACCGTAGTTATAAAACCTTTCAAATTAGAAGAAGTCCGAGAAGCCTTATCTAATATAGGTATTACAGGATTAACTGTTACCGAAGTTAAAGGTTTTGGACGACAAAAAGGTCATGCCGAACTTTACCGTGGTGCAGAATATAATGTCAATTTTCTACCTAAAGTTAAAATTGATTTAGCTATTAGAGATGATGAACTTGACCAAGTTATTAGTACAGTTACTAAAGCAGCATATACTGGCAAAATTGGTGATGGAAAGATTTTTGTCAGTTCACTTGAACATGTAGTGCGTATACGTACTGGTGAAACCGATGACTCGGCATTGTAATTGATTGTTAAGGAAATCATTATGTTGAAAAAAATTATTCCCTTTTTAGTTATTTTATTCTCAAGTTCAGCTTTTGCCGAAGAAGCTGCTGTAGTTGATAAAGCGGATAACGGCTTTATGATGATCTGTACCGCCCTAGTACTTTTTATGTCGGTGCCAGGGATTGCTTTGTTTTATGGTGGATTATTACGTTCTAAAAATGTGTTATCGATGTTAACACAAGTACTAGTAACTTTTTCGTTAATAGCGGTGCTATGGATTGTTTACGGTTATACACTTGCTTTTGGTGAAGGGAACTGGTTTTATGGCAACTTTAACCATTTTCTATTAACAGGGATAGGTATTACAGATGTGTCAGGATCGATTTACGAGCTAATTTGGATAGCATTCCAAGGATCATTTGCTTGCATTACTTGTTGCTTAATTCCAGGTGCTTTTGCTGAGCGAATTCGTTTTTCAGCAGTATTAATATTTATGGTGTTATGGTTTACATTTTCATATATTCCCATGGCGCACATGGTATGGGGAGGCGGAATTTTAGGTGATGAAGGAGCACTTGATTTTGCTGGTGGTACGGTAGTACATATTAATGCTGCGATTGCAGGACTAGTGGGTGCTTATCTGATTAGAAATCGTATAGGCTATAATCGTGAACCACTAAAACCATTTAACCTACCTTATGTCTACCTTGGAGCTGCTATTCTTTATATAGGTTGGTTTGGCTTTAATGCAGGATCATCAACGCATGCAGATGAAATCGCAGGTTTAGCCTTTATTAACACTGTTGCAGCTACAGCAGCAGCGGTTTTGGCATGGACATTCGCAGAATGGTTTTTACGAGGTAAACCATCTTGCCTTGGTTCGGCATCAGGAGTGATAGCGGGATTAGTTGGTGTAACACCAGCGGCAGGTCTTGTTGGTGTAGGTGGTGCTATGTTAATAGGGCTTATTTGTGGTTTTGCTGGTGTCTGGGGAGTATCAACACTCAAAAGAATTCTAAAAGTTGATGATACATGTGATGTATTTGGTGTACACGGCGTATGTGGAATTGTGGGTTGTATATTAACTGGTATATTTACATCAGAATCGTTAGGAGGTATTGGTTATGCCGAAGGCATTACAATGGCAACTCAAGTAGGAATACAATTGATGAGTGTTATTACCTGCGTAGTTTGGACTACAGTGGTTGCTTATATTGCTTATAAAATTGCAGATATCATTGTTGGCTTAAGAGTATCAGAAGAACATGAAAGAGAAGGTCTGGATATTAATAGCCATGGCGAAAGTGCTTTTAATAGTTAATCACTAACCGAAACAGTCATTAATTAAAAATTAGATATAAAAACAGATTTAAACTCAAAATAATTTACAGGGAGATATTCCTGTAAATTATAGCTTTTATTATTATAGGAATTACTTGATATTTACTGATACGAGGTTTGATAATTAAAATTTAAATTGCAAGATAATTGTGTATTTTAGGTTTTCTGTATATGAAAGAGGATTACTTGTAATAGTCTTTAAATTATCAGTCACCGATTGAATATAAAATGAATCTATGATTTTACCTTTTTGATACTAAAAAAGTGTAAACATATCATCTTTACATTTCTTTACAAAAAAGTCCGCTAAAAAACTAGTCAATCACCCCTTAAACGGCTATACTTTAATCGCTTTAGAAAGACAAGCTTATTAAATAAGCGAATAAACATAAAAATTCAAATAAAACAAAATATTACTTGACAGGTGAAACGAAATGCAGTACCATTTTAGGCACAAGGCACAAGGCACAAGGCACAAGGCACAAGCAAACTTATGTCTTAAATTTATCAAATAATCCTATTCGACGAGTTTTTGCACGAAACTCATTTATATCATCGAAATTATCTCTTGAATTATTTTCAAAAATCCCATTGGCATTAGCGCCGTTGTTGTTATTGCTGTACTCATTAGAATCACAGGCATTATCGGCCACGACTTCTGAGCGCATTCATGGTACTGCGCCTTATTTAACCTTTGATGGCGGCGCGACTCATGCTGATTCAGTTAGTCCCTTATTATCAGTAACATTGCCTGGAAACAAAATTATTACTGTATCAAATGATAGCTCAAGTATGGAAAACCCATTAGTGTTAGATAAACTTTTAGCCACTTTTGCAGATATCAAGACATTAGTACCGCATGGGGATTATCCAGAAGTATTGGCAGATAAAGTGATTGATGACAATGGTTATTGGAAGGATGATGATGGCGATACACTTCATCGTGTCAATTCAAGTAAATTAAAAATTAAATGGCAAAATTTATATGGTCAAGATATTACTAATTATGTGAAGGATAACTCAGATAAAGCATTAAATGGCTGTGATGCACCTTATCAATTGACGTTAGAAGTGGAAGATGTGAGCATTAAGACAGAATATGGTATTCCTTCTGAAAGTGATAAATTTACTGGAAATAGGCATACCTATTATCTTTATCCCAAAATGGATAAACCACAATTTTGTTATGCTATGCCTAATTTAGAATATGATTGGCATTCAAATGATATACCTTACGATGGTGCAGTTTCTTCTCTTAACGATCCGCATGGTGATTGGAATAAATATAGAGGGTTTTATGCTTATAATCCAGCGAATCCTGGAGCAAACTTTCCAACCACAGGCTCTCATAATTTATTTTTTTACTTGAGTGTTGCAGGAATGAAAGCGCAAGATATAGTAAATAAAAATGGTCGAACAATTTCGACGGGAGGGGTAACATTAACGTTAAATGCTGAAAATAAGCTACCTACAGGGCTTGTAAAAATTAACTTAACGGGTCCTAAGGAGAGTAATCCTGGTTCTTTTATTCCTTCAACATTTTATTTACACGATAAAAACAATGACCCATTGTATAATTTTAGATTAGAGCGTTGGTATGTCACTAAAAAAGGTGGTGCAGGGGGGTATCAAAATGCAGTAGCATTTTGTGATAACTTTAATGGTGGTGGATATCGTATGACCAAAGTGCTTGATTTTACTAATTCAAGACGTTACGATTGGCAGAATGGTATAGCAGACGAAAGCTATTTACGAAAAATTAGTTATAAAGTGAATGGTTATTGGATGGGAGGATTATTTAGCGAATGGGGACGTATGACTCAGATTTATTATAAAGATAGTGATTGGGAATATTTTCGTGTTGGCGATCCTGCTTGGGGAGACTATAGAGGGTATTATTGGACATCAGATTCAGGTCAAAAAGCGTACAATATCAATGTCGTTGTAGAGACAAATACAGGTATTGTTGGTGGTAGAGATCATTCGGATCAAGACTATAGAGTAGCCTGCGTTAGCCCTTAGTTATATGTAAGAATTATTTATGTTTTTATGGTAATTTGATAAATACTGTAATAAATATACATAAAAAAACAAAATTGTAGGAAAACGCCGAGTTGTTTACTTTTCATGGTTAAAATAATCCTCTAAAAACGCATAAGGCGTTTTTAGAGGATTAGTCCAACATTTAGTTTTAATTAACAATATTCCCGATAAACACGTTTGTGATATCCACTGATAGCCTAGCTTTTTAATATGATTAAAACATTTAGGAAGAAATCAGGGTAAATGTTTTTCGGCTATCTTGCTAAATATTAGAGTAATTATTGGATCATTTAATAATTTAGGTCGATAATAGTAAGCATAACAGCTTAATTTTACAATAGCACATCACGGCAATTGATTTTTTGTTAACAGCTTTATTTAATCATCCCAAAGCATAATTGCATGATCTTCAGTTAATATTAACGGCGGTGCAAAAATATACTCTTTGACTTTAGCTGGTAAAACCTGCATGTCATTAAAGTTAAATTGTAACTCAGGATAAACATTAGCGATTTCTTTTATACGGGTATCAAGTAATTCCTTTATTTTATTCGATTCTTTTGTAATAGCTATTTCGTCTTTTAACATGCCAATTTGTTTTTTATGGTGCTCTGACTCAAATATTTCATGAAAAACAAAAGAAAATCCCTTTTTGTTATTGGTTCTGTCACAATCGGGGCATTCTCTATATTCAGGATGATGCAATTTAAGTTCTTTAACACGCAAAGCAATAATTTCGTCGATATGATCGGTATAATAATTTAATGTAGGATCTAAATAAGCCAGCGTTCTGTGTTCAGGTATTGCGCTATTACTATGCACTAAGGTAAATAAAGTTTTTTTTAATATCTTCATTTTTGTAACTTCCTTTTAATTAAAATAAAAAGATAACAAGACCTTAATAAATAAAAGAGGCTGTTAATTTTATGTAAAAATGTTTTTGGTTGACATAATACTTAAATATAAAAAAACAACAAAAATTAAAATAACTCATTATGTTATAATAAATATTTAAATTAATGAATTTAAGTTTCAAAGCATAGGTACTTAAAATAATAAAATACTATTAAGAACAACTGCTATCAGAAAATGAAAAGTCTTATTTACTTATAAACCTTACTTAAAGGTTAATTACGGTATATTATCAATACAGTAAAACATTATTGCTTAATAGTAAAAACTTAATAAGCGAATGACTACCTATTTAAAAATAATCACTTTTTTAAGACAGATTTAATTTTGGAAAGTTCAATAATATCGCTAATTTTATCTTTTAGTTAAAGATCTTACGTCTAATTTTATAGACAAATACATAACGAAGTTAATCAATATATCATAATAATTTTTAATATATTTAACTATTAAAGCTATTTAAAATAGTGCAGAGCACGGAATGATTTATTTTTTAGTAAAAAACTAGCAATATCGGTTAAATTATAAGACGAACATAATTATGGTGATGATTGTTGGGTTTTCAATGCCTTTGGATATTACAAATAATCAACCTAATATATAGGATTTCCTTACGCTGTTTACAGGAATTGAAACAAATACGGCGATTAACATACTTTTTATTGCAGTAGTTTTAATTGATATGCGGCATAATCAGCAAATAGTTAGTGATACAACAGATACAAACAAAATTTTAAGTGATTTGCTCACTTTTATAATAATAAAGTTAAACAACATAAGGCGATTTTAAATAAAACACCTTATGAGTTTTTAGAGAATTATTTTAACTGTGAAATATAAACAAATTGGTGTTTTCCTACATTTTAAGGCGAAAATGTCAGATGAGCTAACTATTTTTAAAGTTTGCTCTTTTTGATATGTTTTAAATTAGGTAAAGCAATTGCCAGAAGAATAATACCCACTCCAATCCATTGATTAAAATGGACCGATTCGCGTAAATAAAAATATGAACAAGTGACCGCCACAGGCAATTCTGCTGCCGACAAAATGGCACTTAATGAAATTCCAATTCTTGGAATTCCTACCGAAAACAAAAAAGGTGGCAATACAGTACCTAGTAATGCTAATAAAAATCCTAATTGATAAAGTTTGTCGCTAATATCAAGTTTGAAGAAAAATAAAGGTGGAAATATCAAAAAAGTAATAATACATGCGCCGGTAATCATCCACGCACTTTTTTCAAGCTTAGGTAATTCGTTACCAATATTGCTGCTAGTACTAATAAAGAGTGAATACATCAGTGCTGCTAAAAAACCAAAAAAACAACCAGCTAAATTTAAACTAATATCTTGATTAAAAATACCTGCTGCTAAGCAGCTACCTAAGATAATTACAATAATCGCTGAAAGTTGAATAATACTAGGTTTGTTTTTGAAAAAAATAAAATCAATAAAGACGCTAATCCACAAATATTGCATTAATAAAATAATTGCAATTGATGCAGGCACTAGTTGTACGCATTGGTAATAACAAATACCGACTAATCCAGGAAATAGACCAACAGCGCAGATCTTCCATTTTTTTGTCAATTTTGTATTCTTTTCTGTTGGAGTCTCTAATCGTGTGTTTGTTGATGTAGATACTTTTGGGGAGCGTATTATTTTGACAATAAAGTGAATACTCCATAACATTAACATTCCCAAAAAACATTGGATACCAGTGACTTCACCTAATTTATACCCGTCTTGATAAGCCGTCTTAACGATAGAAGATAGTACACCAAAGCTACATGCACCTAATAAAACCAGTAAACTGCCTAAAAATTTATCTTTCATATCTAAATCTCGTAACAAAAAATAACATTGCCGATAATTGTCGGCTAAAAAACACAATAAAAGACATTAGGGGAAGGATTATTAAATTCATTCCCCAGATGTCTTTTCAATAAGTTAAATCAATCAAATTACAATGATAATTAATATTTCAAAATCTATTAATCTCAACGGATAAGTGATTATGTAGCGCACTTACTTTTAGTATGGTCATAATTAAATGAATAATAAAAAACAACACCTAACACAAGTGCATATGTGGCAAAAATTAGCCAAATTGTTTGCCAATCTTTAAGACCATCATGTGTACACATGTCAACAACATAACCACTTAAAATCGAGCCAAAATAAGCGCCAATACCATTAACCATGGTCATAAACAGTCCTTGAGCACTGGCTCGAATATTTGAACTGACTTCTTTTTCAATGAAAATAGAGCCTGAAATATTAAAAAAGTCAAATGCACAGCCGTAAACGATCATTGAAAGCATTAATAGCACAAAACCAAAAGGTGTTGGATCGCCAAATGCAAATAAACCAAATCGCAAAGTCCAAGCTATTAAGCTTATCATTATGACTTTTTTGATGCCAAATTTTTTGAGAAAAAATGGGATGGTTAAGATAAATGCGACTTCAGCCATTTGTGAAACCGATAATAAAATAGCTGGGTATTGCACAATCAAGCTATCTTTAAATTCTGAGACTTTACCAAAATCATGCAAGAAAGCGCCACCAAAAGTATTAGTGATTTGTAGTATCGCACCAAGCAACATAGCAAAAAGAAAAAAAACAGCCATAACTGGTTTTTTGAATAATACAAAAGCATCTAATCCTAAATAGGAAACCCAAGACTGTTTTGGGTTTTTAGATACAGTAATATTTGGTAATGTTGTACTATAAACAACAAGTACAGCGGATGCTGCGCAGGCAACATAGAGCTGAGCATTACTCAACTCGAATTTGCATAAACTAATTGTCCACATTGCAATGATAAAACCGACTGTACCAAATACTCGTATTTTAGGGAAAATGGTTACCGAATCTAAGTTATGTTGATCCAAACAGTGGTAGCTAATAGAGTTAGATAATGCAATGGTTGGCATAAAAGCTAACGCATTGCCTAACATCACCCAAAATAAAATAGCTGAATTATTAACTGATGCTGCATAAAAAAGCGCAATGGCACAAACAGAATGACAAAGCATATATAGATATTTAGCTTGCAAAAATTTATCGGCAATAATACCAATAATAAATGGTGTAATTAATGCCGCTAAACCTTTTGTACTAAAAATCATCGATACTTCAACACCAGAAAAGTGTAAAGTATTAAATAGATAAGCACCAAAAGTGGCTAACCAGCTTCCCCAAATGAAATATTGGAAAAACATCATTATTTTCAATCTATTCTTTATGTTCATTGTTTATTCCTAAAATAAAGTGAACTTTTTATAGAAAATTACCAATAAAAAGTATTGGTTAGAAACGTGCAATCGTTTTTGTTATAAGTTTTAAAAAGGTTGATTTAACACGTTCTGCTGTCTCTATAACTTCTTCGTGTCCTAATGGTTGATCTAAAATTCCGCAAGCCATATTAGTTAGGCACGAAATTCCAATGGTTTTAATGCCTGAATGGTGTGCGATAATTGCTTCAGGCACGGTTGACATACCAACAGCATCAGCACCTAAAACACGAATCATTCTAATTTCGGCAGGTGTTTCATAAGTTGGACCTGTCCACCAAGCATAAACACCTTGTTGTAAGGTAATATTAAGTTCTTTGGCTACATCAATTACTGTTGAGCGCAATTGCTTATTATAAACCTCACTTACATCTAAAAAGCGCACACCTAAATCAGGGTTATTTGGTCCAATAAGAGGATTGTTGGCAGTAAGATTAATGTGATCGGTAATCAACATTAAATCGCCTGGTTTAAAACTCGTATTGACTGCACCACATGCATTAGTGATAATTAATTTTTCAACACCAAGCATCTTCATTACACGAACAGGGAAAGTAACTTGATCTAACGAAAAACCTTCGTAATAGTGAAAGCGTCCTTTCATTGCCACAACTGTTTTGTCTCCGCATTGGCCAATGACTAATTCATTTGCGTGGCCAACGGCTGCTGATTTGGCGAAATGTGGAATTGTGTCATAAGGAATATGAGCAGCATCTTCAAGAGTGTCGGCAAAAGGTCCTAAACCTGAACCAAGAATAATCCCAATTGTTGGTTTTTTGTTTGTGTGTTTCTGAATAAAATTAACGGCTTGTTGAATATCTGAAGTCTGATGCATGATAGTATCCTTTCAAAAAAATTAATGCTAAGCTAAAGTAAAATAGGTGAATATAATAAAACAGTGATAACCTATTGCTTAGTTTAATTGGGTAAAATCCCATAAAATAATTAAAAAACAAAATAATTTTTGTTTTCAACATATATTATGATGATCTTCGTCTAATAAAGGAAGATGCGAATTGATATATCTTAGAATGAATTAGAAAAATTTCTTTTTTATTTTTATTATTCAATATATTAAATTTAGATTAATTTAATCACCAAAATGAACAATATAAAAGGTTTTCTTAGATAAGACGATCATCGCCAGAATAGATCACACCTTTATCGCCTCTAAAGAATCCAACCAAAGTTAAATTACACTGTTTAGCCAAATCAACCGCCATTGAAGTTGCTGCCGAAACAGCTAATAAAAATTCCACGCCACAATTAGCTGTTTTTTGCACCATCTCGTAGCTAGCACGGCTTGATACTAACACTACACCGTGTTGATACTCAGGGTTATTTAACAATTGCATAGCTCTAAAGCCAAGTAGTTTATCTAAAGCTACATGTCGACCGATATCTTCAAATCCAGCGATAAATTGTCCTTTTAAATCTAGCCACACAGCTGCGTGAGTGCATCCAGTTTGTTTACCGACTTGTTGAACATGCGATAAATAGCTTAAGCTGTCACTAAAATCAGCTAAATCAATCTGACTTATTAATGGTAAAGTAGGAATATCTTGGCAGACTTGCTCTATCTGCTCAGTACCGCAAATACCGCATCCTGTTCGTCCAGCTAAATTACGTCGTTTTTCTTTTAGCTCGCTAAAGCGTCGTGACGAAAGCTCAATGTGTACTTCTATGCCTTTTGGGGTATCAATAACATCAATGCCATAAATATCATTAACCGAATGAATAATATTTTCCGTTAACGAAAATCCAATAGCAAAATAATCCAAATCTTTTGGTGTCGCCATCATCACTACATGTGAAATTCCGTTATAAATTAAAGCAACTGGCTTTTCGATAGCTAACATATCAGGTTGAAAATGTTGTAACTTACTGTTTTTAAATTTACGTACTGGAATTGATTTAACACCGATCGCCATTAATTGCCTCTTTCTAATTTGGTTATAATCAAGACTACTATCAGCACAAGATCAACTATTAATAATTCTAAAATGTTAACGTAGTGTAATATTTTATCAATAGATGGCGTGCTCTGCTCTTAATAAGCAATATTATGATAAAATAGTTCACCATAAGCAATTGATAATTCATAAGCTAACTCTATGTCATTACAAGAAATCACACAGACTATCATGCAGTTTATTGAGCACCATCAAGTTTGGGCATTACCCATTATATTTTTATTGGCATTTGGTGAATCATTAGCGATTATCTCGCTTCTAGTGCCTGCAACGGCTATTTTATTAGGGGTAGGGGCTTTAATCGGTGGAGGAGCAATATCATTTGTGCCCGTATTAATTGCCGCTTCGGCAGGTGCTGTTTTTGGGGATTTGCTGTCTTATTGGTTGGGTAAACACTATCATCAACAAGTTATTGCTTCATGGCCACTTAATAAGCACCCTAAATTAGTTTATCGTGCCGAGCAATTTTTTCAGCGTTATGGAACATTAGGGGTATTTATAGGTCGATTTTTTGGACCACTACGTGCCATAGTACCTTTAATTGCTGGCACAATGCATATGTCAACCAGCAAATTTAACCTAGCAAACATTGCTTCAGCGCCAGTTTGGGCTTTTGTATTGCTTGCGCCAGGAGCATTTGGTGTGCCTTGGTTAGAAACTCTTTTTGGTTAAAGCGTGCCGATGGTATAACTACGACGCCCACTCTTGCGTCCCAATGCTTCTAAATTGGTTTGCAATGGTGGGAATGGTAGCGTTAGATGATGCTTACGATAAGCTTCAAGTATCAATTTATGTATAGCACTTCGCAGTAACATTCGGTGTCCCATCTCGGCAGCAAAAACACGTAGTTCAAACAACTGAATACCTTCTTGGATATCCACCAAAAATACTTGTGGTTCAGGATCGTTAAGCACATATTCACATTCATCTGATGCTTGTTGTAAAAGTTTGATAACCAAATCACTATCAGCATCGATGGTTGCGGGAATGGTTAATACAATTCGAGTGATCGAATCAGACAATGACCAATTCACTAATTGTTCAGTAATAAAGGCTTTATTAGGCATCACAATTTCTTTACGATCCCAATCGACAATGGTAATTGCACGGGTATTAATTTTTGTAATATTACCTGTCAAATCACGAATTGTCACCGTATCGCCAATACGTACTGGTTTTTCGAATAAAATGATTAAGCCAGAGATAAAATTAGCAAAGATCTCTTGTAAACCAAAACCTAGCCCTACACCTAATGCGGCAATTAACCATTGAATTTTAGACCAGTCGATACCAATAAACGAAAATGCAATCATACAGCCTATCATCAAAGTAATATATTTTGAAACTGTGGAAATAGCATACCCTGTTCCCGGTGATAAATCTAAATGTTGCAAAATGCCTAACTCCAACAAAGAGGGCAAATTTTTGACCAACTGAACGGTAATTGTCATCACTAAAATCGCAATACAGACTGCACCAAGAGTAATGTATTGTTCGATTTCAGTTCCATTAACAATGGCGCTGGTTCCCCAAAGTTTAATATTATTCATAAAAGCAAAGGCCGAATGCAATTCAGACCATAGCAAAATCATACTAATTAGAGCAATCATCATAATAATCGATCTGACTAAATGTAAGGATTGCGCACTGATGACATCTAAATCGATAACAGGTTCATCAACATTTTCGTTAAGTGAATTGAGATCATCTTCATGTGATTTGGCTCGTTGCATACGTTCTAAGCGACGTTGCTTGGTTCGTTCAAATTCTATACGACGTTTTTGGATCCACATCCAACGGCGAATCATAAAATAAATAACTAACAGAGCAAACCAAATAATGACAGAGGCCTCAAGACGACCTAATAGTACTTGAGCTGTCGAAAGATAACCTAAACAAGCCGCAATGATAGCTAGCCATGGTGCACTTAATAAAATAAACCACAAAATATGACTTAATAAATTATCACCAGCACCTTTTTTATCAATATAAAGAGGAACGCCAGCACGATGGATAGAATTAGTCATAAACACCAAAGCAAAGCAGAGCAAAATAAACGATGTTCGACCAATTGTGGCTGCAAATTGATGATTATTATATTGATCAAAACTCATTACTATCATCACTAGTGGAATTACCAGCCAAACTGAAAGTTGATAATATTTCATCGCTGAGCGTACGCTACGTCCAGACCAACCAAAATGAGTAATAAACAGCCCATTAGATGACGCAAAATGCGCTGAAATAATAAATACCCACAAAATAGGCGCAGCAGCATTCACTCCATAACCCAAGGCAAATGCGACAGGATAATCTGAATTAATCTGTAAAGCATAACCAAACACTGCCCACAAGATAGGGATAGGTAATGCCATAATTAATGAAAATATAATTACTTTTAAGGTTAAAGAGTAACTATCTTGTGTGACTTTTCCTACACGACTAGCTGATTTATTGAGAAAAATATTATATTTCGTGCGCATTTTAAAGTGTGCAAACACGAATAGTAACGACAAAATAATTAAAAATAGCGGTTTTGGCGAACTAAGTACTTCAACGCTAGCATTATAAAGTTGCGAAATGGTATCGACAGAAAAAATCACATACACAACATCTTTGGTTAAATCGATTGGATAACTCAATGATATTGGATTCACATCAGCTACCCAGAAGAAATATCTGTGTGCAGCATCGTTAACTTCGTCAATCGCATTGGTTAATTGTTTATTGGCAATTTTTAGTTTAGTCAATTCTAGAATGGTAGTATCAGTTCCCGAAATAAGAGTCTTAAGTAATTCGGTTTGTTCTCGAATTAAACGACGATATTGGGTTGCTTCTTTGATGCTGTTAAGTGGACTTGTTAAAGTAGGGTAATTGTCCAAAGATGTTAAAATATTACTATAATTAAGTTGTTGCGCTTTTGCCTCAGCAATTTCGGCATCAAGCGCTTGCGATTTAGGTTTTTCTGGTAAACGCAATAACTGTTGACGTAAGGTTTCGCCCAAAGCGGTCGAAAAACTCAACCATTCTCCTTGTTCATCAAGTGTTGCCAGTGTATTTTGAACATGTGAAATTTGTGTCGTGATATTGTTTTGCTCATTAACAATACTAGTTAAATGTGTTTTTTGTAACTCCATATTTTGTCTGAGTTCATCATTTTTATCACTTAACTGATGAACAACTAGCGAAAGATCATTTTCATCATTAATGACTGGTGTGGTTTCTTCGGCAAAAGTCAGTGAAGAAAACAACACAACAACAAAGCACACAATACCACGAATCCACATAAAGCTATATCCTGTCGGCTAATTTTTGACCCACGCGAGTAACATCACCCACTTTAAGGTGGTTATTAAACTCAATCGAATTTGAGGCAAACAGTGTAATTACTGTCGAACCTAACTTAAAGCAACCTATATCTTGCCCTTTAGTTAATTTTATCCCGTTGGTATAAGTCCAACGTTTCATTGTTCCTTCTCGTGGAGGGGTAACAATACCTTCCCATTGTACTTCTATACTACCAACAATAGTTGCCCCAACTAAAATTTGTGCCATTGGACCTAATTCGGTTTCAAACAAACAAATTACACGTTCATTACGAGCAAAAATATTAGGAATGCTTTCGGTTGTAGCCTTGTTAACTGAAAACAGTGATCCAGGCACATAAATCATCTCACGCAAAATACCATCGCAAGGCATATGAAAACGGTGATAATCTTTAGGTGATAAATAAGTGGTTGCATATAAACCATTTCTAAAAAAGTTGATCATATCAGGATGACAGGCAAGTAATGATTCTAAAGAATAAAAATGCCCTTTAGCTTGTAACAGCTGTGTATCTAGAATAGTTCCAAACTGACTAATTACACCATCAGCAGGCATAACAACTGTACTATCGGTGGTATCAATTGGTCGTGCATCCTCATTTAATTCACGAGCAAAAAAGTCATTAAAGGTTTTAAACCCTTTAACATCACTAATTTTTGCCTCGCTTAAATCCACTTTATATAGTTTACAAAAAACCATAATCATCCATGTGGTTACTTTCTCCAACTGTTTTTTTGCCAGATAACCAAAAATAACGGTTAATAGCTGTTTAGGAAGAAGGTACTGAATAATTGCTTTTAACTGATTTAACATAGATAACTCTCAAAATTATGTTATAAATAATACATTATACCAAGGTTTATAGACAAAGTGTAAAACCAACTTAAATCAATGATTTGTATAATTGATCATATACATATATAAATTTTGCCAATTCTGTTCAACGATGGCAATCGTTTAAAAACTTTTATCGCTATTGTTACTTAAACTGCGTTCATTACCAATAATTAAGGACAGTATTAATGGCAGTTTGAAATATTAAAGCTAGATTTAGTTACATAGGCGGTATAGTTATATTATCATGTTATAAGCAATCATATTAGCATTTAACACTACAAGAAATATATCGATTTAGTAATGGATTTAAAAACAATCTTTTTTCAGAAAAACTATTTATTTAGAAAAAGAGATATCAACGGAACTTAATAAAATTATTAAGCAGAGCATAAAACTCGATAGTATTGGTATGGATACTTGGGGCGGATTAAGTTTTGCTATGATAAAGCTGATCAAGTTGCTGAGTCTACTTGCTCATATCGTGCAGTGTGCTGATAATATAATGCCACAAGTTTAATCTGTTGGACTCGGTAATTTATTACAATTGATAATATTTTTTGTGTAACTTATTAGGTGGTGCCGACATTTTTAAAGACCAAAAATATCAAAAAATACCAATAACAAATATTGATACTAAAATGTATATTGACTATCTATATTCAGTCAACAACCACTATTTTTATTTTAAAGACTTATTTTATAAAAATAAGTTAGGAGAGCATGCCGTTTAGTTTGATCAAACCTCAATTACTGATTTACTATAATAACTAATTTGCTCTGTATTGATGAAAATACAGTATAAAACATATCATGCATTGGGCCAGATTGTCCTCTAAATATTGTAAATACGATTACAGAAATTCCAGCTATAATAACCGCATATTCAACTACTGTTATGCCTTGCTTATTTTGAATAAATTTAGCTAAAAAAGTATTAGCTAGAATATTCATTATGTATTCTTTCATCACTTTACCCTTTCATTTAATATTATTTTTATGTAAATGAATTCTTTTTAATATTTAGTCTACAATTCTAACGACAAATAGAATAAAATTCAAGCAAATGGTTTTTATGTAATCGATTATTTGTTAAATAACATTAGTTTGATAATTGATATGTTGTCTTTAATTAAATTTTTTTAACTTTAGGAAGTACTTGTAAGGTTTACAGTAATCTAAACAACTCCCAAAAAAATTGCGCTATATTACACAGTTATTTTAGTTTGTTAATAGCCTAAATTAAAAGAGTAGAAAAAACACCAAATTATCAATAATAAACACTGGTATTAAAATACATACAGACCATTTCATGTAACTAAAAAAGCTTGGCATGTTAATTTTATTTTGAATTGCAATGCTTTTGACCATAAGGTTAGGTGCATTACCAACATAGCTAAGAGCTCCCATAAAAACTGAACCCATTGAAATAGCGAGTAAGGTTTTTTCTAGTATATTCATTAAAATAGTGGCATCGCCCGAAGCTAGATTAAAGAAGACCAAATAAGTGGGGGCATTATCTAAGAATCCTGAAAGTAGACCTGATATCCAAAAATACATGCTATTAATCGGTTGTCCATGTTCATTTTTTACTAGTGATACTATTGGGGCTAATGCACCATGGCTACCTGTTCGTAAAATAGCAAGTACAGGGACGATAGTAATAAAAATCCCGATAAACAGCTTAGCAACTTCAATGATAGGCTCCCAATTAAATTCGTTACCGGCACGTACTTGTTTAGGGGTAATTAACATAGAAAATAGGGTAATCATGATAAAAATAATATCACGAATTAAATTTTGTAAAGCAATATGTGTTCCTAAAACCGTAAAATTAACCGATGAATGCCAAATACCAGACATTAACACGCAGGCAATAATGATTGCCAATAAAAAGATATTGCTTACACCATAAATCTTAATATAGTTAGCTTTTGCAGTCGAAGTTAACGTAAGCGTATTACCATATTGGGCACGAAAGTAGTGGCAATCAATCTTATAATAAATTGCTAATAACAAAATTGAACTAAACAAAACTGGCAACAGCATATGCTTAACTGTCCACCAAAAATTAACACCTTTTAAAAAACCAATAAATAAAGGTGGATCGCCCAATGGTGTCAAGCCACCGCCAATGTTGGCCACTAAAAAAATAAAAAAGATAATTGTATGTACAGCATATTTACGATTACGATTAGCTCTAATTACAGGTCGAATCATTAACATTGCAGCGCCTGTTGTCCCCATGATTGATGCTAACAAAGTCCCTATTGCCAGCAAACCAACGTTTAGTTTGGGCGTGCTAAGCACATTGCTCTTAATTAAAATTCCTCCTGAAACGGTAAATAGTGCAAGCAATAACAAAATAAAAGGAATATATTCCACTATTATTGCATGGACTGTAAGATTAATGGTGGTTTGCAAACCAAATGAATATAAGGTGAATAACAAAAAAAGAAGTGTCCAACAAATAATAATTTTACCATAATGACAATACCAAAACCGCAACAAAAGTAATGGTATTAATGCAATCGAAAGCAAAATTCCTACAAATGGGATCCCCCAAAGAATAGATAAATCTTGGCCTTCAAAATCTAGTGCGAACAGTTTAAAAGGTAAAAGTAATAGTGTTAAAAGTGATATCAAAGAAAAAGTAAATTGGTTATTCATAAAGTTATTTTTTGGTTAAGTTGGGATAATTATAACAAGCCAAAGAAGAAAAATAAAAATTAGTAGAAACATATTTCATCTTATTATTGAAATATGTTTAATAATAAGGTGAAAAATGAAACGATCTTTACAATTTTTAATAAAAAAGGTGTTTTTTACTATTAATAAAATTTGCTATTAGGTTATAATGCGAAAATCATTTTAAAATGTGATATTTAGCAGATAATAAACTAAGCAATAATAATAGGGAATTTAACATTGAAACTAAGGAAAGTTAAGCAGGTATGCAAGCATACGCATTTATTATTAGTTATAAAGATGAAGTCAAATATTAACAGGAATCTGTGGCAAACCTTTGTTGCAATATTGGGATTGGCTTTATCTAATAATAATTTCGCGCTATCGGCAGTTACAACTAATACAATACATGGTACTGCACCTTATTTTACTTCGGATGGCGGTAAAACAAAAATTACTAGTGCCGAAGCACTACTAGGCATTAAATTATCTGATGGTCGTCAATATGTTGCGCCAGGAACAAATAGTGGATTATATTCAGATGCTATAATAGATGAATCAAGCGCTGAATCGCCTATAGAGCTGTCGTTAAAAATGGCGACTTTTGCAGATATTCAAACTTTCATACCTATATCGAGCTATCCAAGTGTTGAGCTCAACAGCTTAATTAATGAACCATATAATTATTGGGGCGATGATGACGGCGATAATAATGCGATAGCAACAGGTAACTTAACAGTTCAATGGCAAGATGCGAATAATAATGATATCACTGCTGAAATTAGATCTAACCCGCATAAATCATTAACTACCTGTGATAGTGCAACTCCCTATAAACTTACTATCACAACAAGTAAGGGAAAACTATCAACAGAGTATGGAGTGCCAAAAACTAGCACTTTTAACGAAAGTAGTCACTCTTACTATATCACCCCTAACGCTGAGGCTGGTTTTACTTGTTATGCTCAGCCGAATTTGTTCTATGATAACTCGATATTTGGTGATGATTCTTATGATCTGGATGGACCTAATTGGGTAGCCAAAAAAGGTTATAAAATAAGAAATGCAAATACAATTAGTGACAATTTCCCGACAACAGGTTCAAATGGGTTGTATTTTTACTTATTATTAGCTGGAATTTCGCCTGAGCAAGCAATAGCTGTAAATGGTTCAACAATAACCGCCGAAAGTGGTAGTGGCGTAACTTTATCACTTATTTCAGAGCCGACACCAGATTGGGGATGGAGTAGTGATATTGGTAAAGAACCAGCCTTAAAGATAGTATTAAATGGTCCAAATGAAAATTCTAGTGATACACACTTTACCCCATCGGTATTTAAACTTTATTCAGATAGCAACCATTCTCATTTACTTTACAGTTTCAAGATAGAGCGTTGGTATATCAATGCTAAAGAGTATTTTAATGAATATTCTTTAGCTGAAAAATTTTGTCAAAATCTAGGTAATGGATATCGTGTACCAAACGTTGAGGATTATACCAACGCTAACGAGCAAGATAATGGTATGGACAACCAGCTTTGGTCTGGTGGAGTTCCTGGAAGGAAATCGGATTACTATGCTCAAAGGCGTTTAAGTTATAAAAATGGTAGTAATTGGGTTGGCGGATTATTTAATGAATGGGGTGTGACAGTTAAGGATCAATATGGGATAGGTTATAATAATACTGATTGGTTAGAAACATCCTATTTTACTATTCAAACAAAAATTAGAGATCATGGAGATGAGCATCTTGGAGTTGGTTCATCTGGAGGCTTTATATCATCCGGTTATGTTAATGCAATAGCATGTGTTACACCTTAACATAATTTATTTTTCTCAAAAGCGTCAAGAAATAATAAATGGGTAACATGAGTTACCTTAAAAATATTAGTCATTTGCAAATCAAAACTTGCACGTGACTATTTGTTAAATAAGAAGCAATAATGTAGTAGTAATTAGTAATATGTCGCAATTATCTTTTTGATGCTTTGGATTTGTTCTATTCTGAGCCTATTCGTTGTACCGATAATATTAGCATTTTTGAACAACTTTAGTTTAAACACTTAAAATGGACTGATACTTTTCGCTTATCTTTTGCTACATAAGTACAATATGAATGCTTCTGGATTGTATAATTTTGCATAAATCGTATGGATAAAACTGTTTAATTAGTGGTTTTTATCGTCCAATTACCTTCTAAATTTATTTTATTATTAAGTTAATCTCAATCTATTAATTGCAATAGGTTTGTTTAATTGCGTAATAGCTAATAAGAAAATCGACCACCTTTTTTATCTTTAAATTAAAATTAATAAAAATAATAGATTAAAAATAGCTTTAAAAAAAGGGGAAATATAAAATTCTATTTACCCTTGATAAAATGAGATCTACATTTTGGTTTTCCCATTTGTTTGTGGGCAGGCAAGTTTGGTGAATTTTTAATTAATAGGTTTTAATAAATATCATCAATGCTGACAAATAAATATTCTCTAGTTTGCTGTTTCGTTTCATTTTTAAGTAAAGGTAAACGTTTGATATCAACGTGTAGAATTTCACCTGGATAGATTCTGTTATAGCGTTTAGCTTGCCGTCTTAATTTATTCTCAATCGATTTTTCGACTTTAACCAAACGTTTAATACCATAACATATGGTTTTATAACGTTCATTCTTACTGGTTAATGGAACAAAAAGCTTCAATCGGGCTTTCTTTAGTACGTTATAAATGGTTGGACGACTAACTATAAAGCGTTTAGCCAAATCAGTGACCGTTATTTTCTCTTTATGATATAAACGCCATATTTCTTGTCTGTGATAAAGTGTTAGTTTTCTTATGTATATTCATTGCAGTAGTCCTAGATTACACCATGAAGTGCAATTCTTCTTAGCTCCTTAGAATAAAAATCGGCAGGGCTTTTAAACTTATGCCGTTTTCTTGGGCGTGTGTTCAATAGATATTGTATTTTCTTTATCTGTTTGTCGTCAACTACTGAAATGGCCGCTGACTTAGGTATAAACTGACGTATTAAGCCATTGGTGTTTTCATTTGTGCCTCTTTGCCAGCTTTTATAAGGCTCCGCAAAGTACACGGTGGTGTTTAAATAATACTCAATAGC
>NZ_LZHJ01000161.1:0-30217 GCF_001690815.1 Gilliamella sp. GillExp13
TTCATTGCTTTTTTCTGTATGAATACAATATTTTTTACAGGTGTATTTCGAAACCCAGCCATTTTTCGCCATGATTCGACCTATTCGGCGTCGAGATACGGTTATGCCTTGCTTTCTCAGCTCTGCTTGCAGACGCCTTGTACCATAAGCACGATAATTAGTATTAAAAATTTCACCCACTATTTCACTCAGTGATATATCTTGTGATTGCTGCGTTAATTGCCGTTGATAATAGAAACGATTTCGGGTTACATTTAAACATCGACATAATGCACGTAAGCTGTATCGATGCTTATTATGTAAAATTAACTCGATTTTCTTCCCATTATCAACGTCGCTTGCTTTAGGATATCATTCTCCATTAACAAGCGTTTATTCTCTTTGCGTAGCGCGATAAGTTCGTTATCTTCAGTTCGACGATTATCTTTTGCGATGAATGAGCCGGTAGTTTGGTACTGCATTATCCAATTATCTAATGCTGATTTGGTGAGGTCATACTCTGCGACGATATCCGCACGTTTTTTACCATTTTGATATAGCATGACCATTTGTTTTTTGAACTCGTTAGTAAAGCTACGTTTTGTTCTTCGTGATGAATCGATTGCCATTGTTGTTACCTTCTCTTATTTTTAGTTTATCATAACAATGACCTTATAAAACTGGTACTAATTAGTGTAGCCGATCCACCTTACAAATATCTAAAGCATCACGACGACTAACGGTATTACCATTTTTATCCATAAATGATACCGATATATTTCCCATTGCCGTTACCTGATTATCACCATCATCATCGCCCCATTTACCTTGTGTCACCAAATCATTTAAGCTCACTGAATCAGCTGGCTGGACTATCATATCGATATTAGCCAAAGTATCCCCTATGTTAGGTAACTCGATTGGAACTGTCGATGATGAAGGATTATTTTGCGGTGTGAATGTTCGTCCATTTGATAATTTAATAGTTAATAAGTCATCTGTTTTAGTCACTTTAGTAACACCGCCATCAAAAGTTAAATAAGGCGCAGTACCGTGAATGCGCTCAGAAGTCGTTGCCGACAAAGCCTGCGATTCTATAGAGTACGGCAATAACAACAATAGCGCTAATACCAATGGAACTTTTGAAAATAATTTTATGGATAATTTCGAAGATATAAATGAGTTTCGTGCAAAAACTCGTCGAATAGGGTTATTAGATAAATTTAAGACCTAGGTTAGCCAGTGCTTGTGCCTTGTGCCAAAAATGATACTGCATTACGTTCCTCGTGTCAAGTAATATTTTGTTTTATTTGAATTTTTGTAATTATTCGCTTATTTTCCTAAAGCAATAAGAGTATAGCCGTTTAAAAAATAGTTGGCTAGTTTTTTGGCGGACTTTTTTGTAAAGAAATGTAAAGATGAAAACGATTGGCTTTAGAGATAGGTGAATTTTATAATTAAAATAGGGTATTATCTTTAGGACTTTTTGACTTTTACGGAATGATTAATATTGCTGATAACATCTAAAACACAAACACGCCCAACAACCTAGTTTAGCGTACTAGCTTTACTTCGTTATCGGCATATTTTGATGCTGTGATAAAGCTGGCTGATTAACATTGTAGTGCTATAAGCGTGTTTCTTGCTCTAAAATCGTTCAGGTAGACTATTGATTTTATTGAAGTTTTTATTTGCATTTCTAAATAAAATCAAACATTTATAGGCTAGTTATTTTTTTATTACGTTGCATTTGGCTTTTTAATAAAAGCGCTTTTGTTATTTGATAATAGTTATTTAATAATAACTTGTTAATAACAGCCAGTTAATAACAGTCAGTTAATAACAGTCAGTTAATAACAAAAGCGCAAGTTTTTAAGTCGTATCGGTCGGGTCTATTTTGATTTTCTGCCATTAAAGCACAAGGTTCACAGACTTTGCCTGCTCAGCGCCCCAACTTACGCGGGGGCTTTATTCTTTGTTATATTATCCTCTCAAGCACCGTAACCCCCTTCCGCGCCCTAAGGATTAAGAACTAAACGCTAAAAGCTAAGGTGCGGTGCAAACGCCATAGCGGAAGTTGATGTCACTGTTGCTGTAGACGTAGCCGTAGGTCGAGTTGACAGTGAGCTGGTAGCTACCTGCTGCGTCGCTCGTCCAGAAGTTGCCGAAGGGGAAGCCCGCAACAGTGTAGAAGTACACGTCGCCCCACTCCGTGAAAAAGCCAGCGCCTATACGACGTTGGTATCCACTATGTACTGACGACGGCGTGGCGCTTATACAGGGGAAATAATTACTCTCTACACCACACTTCGAATTAGTTAAATCCCTTACCCTCGGCATGCGATAACCCAAACTATTACACCATGTGGTTTGATTAGAATACTCATCCGCCCGACCTCCCCGATTGACGAACCACTGCCTTAATACAAATCCATATTTTACTACCTCAACGCCATATATATCTCTACCCACTAACTCAAACGTCTGCGGTAACTTTGGTACAGTAATTCGACTAGGATTCCGATTATCCCATTGATTTCTTGCCTCTGGACCTGTTAGCTTAACACGGGCGACAACTTCTCCCTTATCTTCATGAGGAATCCACTTATCATTAGCTACAACATTTGTCACTGTTGCAGTAATTCCCTCATGCGTGACCGGTTCCCATGTCAATTTATTTATATCTACTCCACTTATGAGTAAATCAAAATATAAATTATGCGCACCCGTGGTCGGAAAATTGAGGTTGTATGATTCAGGATTGGTTGATTGAACTAAAAAGCCCTTATCAGGATTCCATATGTCAGCTGGACCTGCGTATTCTTCACTACCCGGAAATATCTTCGGCCTTGCATAATGGATAACTGGCGACGGTTGTAGCATTATTGCATCACTACGATTACCTGCTCGAGCCTTTTTACCATTCGCCTGTACATTCCATGAAGATGACAATAATAACAATGCTAATACTAGCAAAGCTGTTTTAGGTGATTTGAGCGATAATTTCGAAGATATAAATAAGTTTTGTGTAAAAACTCCTCGAATAGGATTATTTGATAAATTTAAGACATAGGTTTGCCAGTGCCTAAAATGATAATGCATTACGTTCCTTGTGTCAAGTAATATTTTGTTTTATTTTAATTTTTATAATTATTCGCTTATTTAATAAGCTTGTTTTCCTATAGCGATAAAAGTATAACCATTTAAAAAATAGTTGGCTAGTTTTTTAGCGGATTTTTTGTAAAGAAATGTAAAGATGAAAACGATTGGCTTTATAGATAGGTTAATTTTATAATTAAAATAGGGTGTTATGTTTCCGTCATTTTGAGATTTGGTGAAATTATTAATATCTACACCTACATTCCAGCTCACCCTATTTAGTGGAATAACCTCGCTTAGCTATTGGCACATTTAAACCCCATGGTAAAGCGAGTATATTAATCTTGTGGTATTGTTAGATTTTTTGCTCTAAAAACGTTCAGGTAGAGCATTGATTTTATTGAAGTTTTTTTATTTCGTTTTTTTTAATTAAATCAGACAGTTATAGAGGACAGTGGTATTGTTTGAAGTAGTGGTTTTAAATATTTTTCCCTTTTGGGGAAATGAGTAGTATCGGTGGTAACATTCGATCCAAACATCCTTGTTTGGCGTACTACCTTACTCAGTTGCTGCGTATTCTAACGCCAAAATAAGGTAGATATAGGTATTTGGTTGTTATAGAAGCTGTTTTTTCCTTTGTTACTAGTACCAATAACTAAAAAAAACTCAAATAGGTATGTTTTCAAAGCTAGTATTTTATCTGAAACAGATAAAATACTATTTCCCTAAACGTTTATATAGCCTTTCTGGTCGTCCAATTTTTCCATGATTAAGTTCGACTGTTAATAATTTGATTTGTACACAATATTCTAAATATCGCCTAGCGGTCGTTTTGCTAATATTGGCTTTTTCGACTATTTCGTCAACAGTGAGTGCTTTATCGGTTTGCATAAATAAGTCTTTGACTTTTTGTAGCGTGATTTCTTCAATCCCTTTGGAGTGGCGGTTCATATCAACAAAATCTTTAGTTTGCAAATTGAAAAGTTCGTCTATTTTTCGTTGATTGACATGTTTTTGTAGGCTTTGTCGGTATAAAAATAGTTCAAAACGCTCAAGCGAGTGTTTTAGCCTTTGGTAAGATACGGGCTTTATTAAGTAGTCAAAAGCACCATAACGAATCGCTTTACTACAAGTATCCATATCACTTGCGGCTGTAATAAAAATAACATAGCAATCTAGATGATTGTTGATGATGTATTCAAATAATTCTATTCCTTTGCCGTCAGGTAAATAATTATCGAGTAATATTAAGGTTGGTTTTAGTTTTTCTACCATTATTTTAGCTTCTTCTAGTGTTGAAGCTATTCCAATTACTTTAACTTTTGTGTCTTTTTGAATAAACTCTGCATTTAGTTCTGCTAAAATTGGTTCATCTTCAACAATAAGCACTTTGATATTATCTTCTTGAAATTGATTCATATAATTGCCTTTTTATTATTTAGGTATAAATACAGAAAAAATTGTTCCATAAGGGGTATTATCTTCAAATGTAATATAACCATTGGCCTTTTTTATATAGGTCGAAACAAGGTGTAAACCAATACCGTGTTCTTTACCTTCTTGCGATGTGACGCCAGGTTCGAAAATTGAATCGCGAATATTTTCATCAATACCACAGCCTTGATCAGTTACCTCTAATACAACTTCATTTGTTGCGTCGCTAAGATAGAGATAAATGGTTTTATCACCACGATCATTTTTTAAGCTAGCATTAAAAGCATTATCAAGCAAATTTCCTAAAATTGACATAAATTCTATTTCGGTGATAAGTGAAGGTAATGCATTTAATTGGCATGCTGGATCAAATACTAGATTTAAGCCAATTTCGTGTGCTTTTGAATATTTGCCAATTAATAAACCACATATAGCCGGCACATTAAAATGTTTGGTGATAAAGTCTAAATTACTTTGGTTATCGGCAGAATGCAATGCAATAAATGATTGCGCTTCATCATACCGTTTCATATATATTAAACCTGATAGCGTTGCTAACCAGTTAAGATGTTCATGCCTTAATGCGCGTAAATTATCGACATATTGTGTTACTTGCGTTAATTGCATACTTAATACATTAATATCATCAAAATTGCGAAAAGTAATTACCCAGCCTTGAATTTTATCATCAATAACCACTCGAACTCGGCTGGCAATAACAATCATGTTATTGAAATAGCATATATGATCGTGTATGTCTTCAGTTTGATTTTCTTTTTTGTAGATAAAGTCACTTGAGGTGATAAATTCGCTTAAATCATGTTTATGTAACTCGTCATCATTTATCTTAATATCTAACATTGTGCGAGCAGATTGATTAATATTGATAATTTTATGATTAAGATCAATGGCGATAACACCTTCAAAAATCGATTCCATGATCGACTTTTGGCTTTTTACCAGTAGTGCGATTGCTTTAGGCTCTAAATTGAACATCTGTTTTTTAATTGCTTTTGAAAAACAGTATGAAAAGATAAATAATGCTAAGAATAACAAGGAACAAAAAATGATAAACGGTATAAACTGTTTTATATGCAATGCATAAATACCATCAATCATATAACCGACCGAGACTATACCAATAATCTTACCGTTTTCAATAATTGGAGCTTTCCCCCTTAATGCTAGACCAAGAGAACCCTCACTAATGGTGATACTACTATTACCGTTAAGAACCTCTTGATTATCCCCTCCTACCATCGGGGAATGTAAAGGGCTATTGGCTGTATGAAATAAGCGGTTAGCATTAGCATCACCAATAACAATATAGCTTGCATCACTTTGTTTAAATATATCTGTGATTAAATTAGCTATTTTATTTGTGTCTTTATCTTTGACATATTCAATTAAACTTGGTAAAACAGATAACTCTTTTGCTTGAATTTGCGCTTTTTCGCCCAAACTTCGATACAAATTTGTTTCAGTTGTGTTCCAAATATAACTTTGTAATAGCGCAAGAACAATCAACGAAAAGAGCAAAAGCGATAAAAAAAGTTTTGTGGTAAACGACAAGTGGATTTTCTTTCGCATTTTTGTATTTTCTTTTTAAATTAAGTTCAAATAAGTGTATCACAGCATAAAAAAACATATATCCTTTAAAACCATAAAAACCACAGTTAATTTATGATTTATATCACAAAAATTTCATTAATTTTTTGTAAACATACCCGCCAATAATTTTGAATAAATCAACTTATTTTGGAGAAAAAAATTAATGGTGAATTTTAACTCATCTGAGAAAAACATTAATGGAAAAGAATCAACGGGTAAGACTGTTACAGAAAATCTAACAGGCTGGCCATACAATTGGTGGCGTCTGATGGATAACTACAAAATTGGTGTTATCCCACTTCCATTATTTATTATCGCAGGTATTCTTATTTTCGCTGAAGTTTTAGTAACAGGTAAATTACCTAGCGAAATCGTTGTAATGGTAGTTACTTGTGCTTTTTTCGGTTTTCTTTGTGGCGAAATTGGTAAGCGTTTACCGATCGTAGGAAAAATGGGAGCTGCCGCAATTTGTGCAACCTTTATTCCTTCTGCATTAGTTTATTATGGTATTCTTCCTGAACCAGTCGTTGTTGCAACAAAAAAATTCTATAAAGATACACATATTCTTTATTTATATATCTGTTGTATCATCGTGGGGAGTATTATGAATATGGATAAGAAAACACTTATCCAAGGATTCTTAAAAATCTTCGGCCCAATGGTATGTGGTGAAATCGTTGGTATGCTTGTTGGTGTCGGTGTTGGTTATTTACTTGGTTTAACACCATTTGAAACATTCTTCTTCTTAGTATTACCTATTATGGCTGGTGGTGTTGGTGAAGGTGCGATTCCACTTTCAATCGGGTACGCTTCAATCTTAGGTATGGAACAAGGTGATGCGCTTGGTCGTGTGTTACCAATCGTAATGTTAGGTGGTTTAACTGGTATTATTTGTGGTGGTATTTTAAATCGTATCGGTAAAGCTTATCCGCACTTAACTGGTAACGGTCGACTATTACCAGCAGATGATGAAGTTGCTGATAAAAAAGCAGCTAAAACTGAATCGATTATTGATGTAACTACATTCGCTTCAGGTGTATTATTAGCAGCTATTCTTTATATGGTTGGTATGATTGGTCACAAAGTGACTGGTATTCCAGCACCAGTAGGAATGCTATTTGCAGCAGTTTTTGTTAAATTAGTATCTGGTGTTTCACCTAAAGTATTAAGTGGGTCACAAGTTGTTTATAAATTTTTCCAAACGTCTGTTACTTACCCAATTTTATTTGCGGTGGGTGTTGCTATCACTCCTTGGGAAAGAATTGTAGATGCATTCACAATCACAAACCTAATTGTAATTGTTTGTACAGTTGTTAGTTTGGTTACTACTGGTTTCTTTGTTGCTAAAAAACTTGGTATGTATCCTGTTGATGCTGCTGTTATTTCTTGTTGTCAAAGTGGTCAAGGCGGAACTGGTGACGTGGCAATCTTAACTGCTGCAGAACGTATGGAACTTATGCCGTTTGCACAAATTGCAACTCGTATTGGTGGTGCAATCAATGTATCAGTATCATTACTTATTCTCGGCAATTTCTTAGTATAGATTTTACATATTAAATAACAACCTTGGTTTATACTAAGGTTGTTCATTTTTATTTAATATTTACAATTAACAAAATAGCTTTTAAGGAGTTTTCATGAAGCTTGTCAGTTATCTTGTCTCTGGTAGAGCAAGTTTTGGTCTTCTTACTAATAATGGTATTGTTGATTTAAAGCAAAAATTAGGTGATAAATATGCCGATTTAAAATCACTACTTGCCGATAAAGAAGGACTATCTATTGCCAAAACCTACCTTAATGCCCCAAGTGACATTGATGAACAAGACATTACTTATTTACCTGTTATTCCAAATCCAAATAAAATCTTGTGTGTTGGTATGAACTATGCCGAAAAACGAGCAGAATTTAATGAAACCAGTTCAGCACCAACACTTTTTGTTCGTTTCCCTGATTCTCAAACAGGTCATAAAACCAACATTATTAAACCAGCTATTACTAATGAGTTGGATTATGAAGGAGAATTAGCTATTATTATAGGTAAAGCTGGTTTTCGCATTAAGCAAGAAGATGCATTATCATATGTAGCTGGCTATAGCTGTTATATGGATGGTTCTATTCGCGACTGGCAATATACTTGGTTTACCGCAGGTAAAAACTGGCCTAGCACTGGTGCTTTCGGTCCATGTATTACAACAAGCGATGAAATTCCTGATCCAAAAGTATTATTTTTAACTACTTATTTAAATGGCGAGCAAATGCAACATGATTCAGTTAAAAATCTTGTGCATACTGTGCCTGAATTAATTTCTTATATTAGTACTTTTACACGTTTATCTCCAGGTGATGTTATTCTTACTGGATCACCAGGTGGAGTTGGGAAAAAACGTAATCCTCCAGTATTTATGAAAGATGGCGATACAATTGAAGTCGAAATTACAGGAATTGGTCGACTAACTAATTATGTAGTAGCTGAATAGAGGTAAATTTATGTACGATTTAGTTGATTATGCCGTTGTTGATATTTCTAAAGCAGAACAAGATTATAAAGAAGTTAAACAGTTGCTATCTCGCTCTGATCTTGATCTGGATTCACAAGTTACTGTTTTTATGGTAGCTAAAATCAATGAACAAATTATTGCTTGTGCAGGTATTGATCGCAATATTATTAAATGTGTTGCTATTGATCCTAATCATCGTGGCAATCAACTAAATCTAACCTTGATGGATCATGCAATAAAATATGCCAATGAAAATGGCTATTTCCATCTTTTTTTGTATACAAAACCTGAAAATATAGATTTTTTTAAAGGATGTGGGTTTTATCCTATTGTTGAAATAACAGATCTTGTTGTCCTAATGGAAAACAATCCAGTTGGAATAAGGCAATATTGTAAACAACTAAGCACGCAACAAAAAGAAGGGAGCAAAATTGGTAGCATTGTTATGAATGCTAATCCTTTCACTAAAGGCCATCAATATCTTATTCAATATGCTGCAAGTCAATGTGATTGGTTGCATGTTTTTGTCGTCAATGAAAATGCATCGCTATTTTCATTTGATACACGTTTGAAATTAGTTAAAGATGCTACTAAACAGATAAAAAATGTTACAGTACATGCAAGTTCGCCTTATATTATTTCAAGAGCAACATTTCCAACTTATTTTCTAAAAGATAAGACAAAAATCGATCAGGCCTATATGGGTATCGATCTGCTTATATTCCGAAATTATATTGCTCCAGCGCTTAATATTAACTATCGATTTGTTGGAACTGAACCCTATGACGAAGTAACTAAGGCTTATAATGAAGCAATGTCTTATTGGCTTGAAGATAAAGCAGTTAGTAATCACTCAGCAATTACTTTTGTTGAAGTTCAACGAATAACCGAAGGCGATACTATTGTATCAGCTTCATTAGTAAGAAAATTATTGGCATCAGGGCAATATGAAGAGGTAAAAAAACTAGTTCCATCTACTACATGGGATTACCTTTCAGCTAATTTGGATAAATTTAAAATTTAATACGTTTTAAAAGGTAAAAAAATGAAAATACAAAAAGAAGCCATGGCGGGGACTCTTGAATCTAGCGATTTGTTAGTCAAAGTCATGCCAAACACGGGAATTGAAATTGTTATTAATAGTGATGTTAATAAACAATTTGGCGATCAAATCCGTGCGGTTGTTGATCAAACTTTAAATGGGCTTAATGTAACCGACGGTTTAATCATTATTGATGATAAAGGTGCACTTGATTGCGCTATTAAAGCTAGAGTTCAATGTGCAGTTTTACGTGGCGCAGAAGAAGAAAACTTAGATTGGAGTAAATTACTATGAAAAAATTACGTCGAAGTATGCTATTTCTTCCAGGTGCAAACGCCGCTATGTTATCAACTTCGTTTGTTTATAAACCTGATTCAATCATGTTCGATCTTGAAGATGCTGTTTCAATTAAGGAAAAAGATTCAGCGCGTTTATTAGTCGCACAAACTTTACTTCTTCCTGTTTATAAAGAGCACGGAATTGAAACAGTAGTACGAATCAACGCGCTTGATACTCCATTTGGTCTAAAAGACCTTGAAGCAGTTGTAAGAGCTGGGGTTGATGTAGTACGTTTACCAATGACTAACTGTGCTGAAGATATTCATGAGTTAGAAGCTCATGTTGAAAGAATCGAAAAAGAGTGTGGGCGTGAAGTTGGTAGCACTAAATTAATGGCTGCAATCGAATCTGCTCAAGGTGTTGTTAATGCCGTTTCTATTGCTAAATCTTCTCCACGTTTAATCGGTATTGCGCTAGCTGCATTTGACTATCTTGTTGATATGCAAACTGAACGTGGCGATGGTACAGAATTATTCTATGCTCGCTGTGCAGTATTACATGCAGCACGTGTGGCTAAAATTGATGCTTTTGACGTTGTTTACTCTAATGTTAATGATGATGAAGGTTTCTTGAAAGAAGTCAGCTTAATCAAAAAATTAGGTTACAACGGTAAATCGCTCATTAATCCTAGACAAATCGATCTGCTCCACAATGCTTATGCTCCAACAGCAGCTGAAGTTGAACATGCCCAAAAAGTGGTTGAAGCAGCAGAAGAGGGAGAAAGAAAAGGCCTTGGCGTTATTTCTCTAAATGGCAAAATGATTGATGCACCGATTATTGCTCGAGCTAGAAAAGTTATCGAGTTGGCTAAGTATTCTGGTGTACGTAAAGAAATTTGATAGGATTGAAAAATGACTACTTCTATAAACAAAAAAATTGATGATTTGCTTAAACAGCATCCTGATCTCAAGAATATTAAGCCTTTTGTTAATGCTAACGCAACAACACCATATTTAAAAGATGAGTCTAAATATACGCGTAAATTGTGTGATTCTATTGAGCAAGCAATTAAAAAATGTGAATTGCGTGATGGTATGACTATCTCTTTTCACCATGCATTTCGTGAAGGCGATAAGGTTATCAACAAAGTTGTTGAGACTATCAGTAATTTAGGCATTAAAAATTTGACGCTAGCTTCAAGTTCTTTATTAAGCTGTAACTCAGCGTTAATTCCTCATATCGAATCTGGTGTAATTACTAAAATTTATACCTCTGGTTTACGTGGTAAATTAGCCGATGCGATTTCTCACGGTTTAATGGAAAACCCAGTCCATATCCATTCTCATGGTGGGCGTGTAAAACTGATCCAAAGTGGTGAAATTAACATTGATATCGCATTTTTAGCTGTATCAACCGCTGATGAACAAGGTAACGCTAATGGTGTATCTGGAAAATCACAATGTGGTGCTCTAGGTTATGCTATGGTTGATGCGCAATTTGCGAAAAAAGTTGTACTACTAACTGAGGATATTGTTGGATATCCTAACCATCCAGCAAGTATTCGCCAAGATCAAGTTGATTATATTGTTAAAGTTGATGAAGTGGGTGACCCAACTAAAATTAGTGTGGGTGCAGCGCGTATCACTAGCAATCCACGCGAGCTGATGATCGCTCGTTATGCAGCTGATGTTATTGAACACTCTGGTTATTTTAAAGATGGTTTTTCAATCCAAACTGGTTCTGGTGCATCGTCAACTGCAGCAACTCGTTTCCTTGAAAATCGCATGCGTGCGAAAAATATCACTGCATCATTTGCTTTAGGTGGTATTACAGCAAGTATTGTTGATCTTCACGAAAAAGGATTAGTTAAACGTTTATTAGATACTCAAAGTTTTGACGGCACTGCGGGACAATCTTTAGGTAAAAATAAAGATCATATCGAAGTTTCAACTAATGTTTATGCAAATCCTGCTTCAAAAGGTGCAAGTGTTGATGAGCTTGATATTGTTATTTTAAGTGCGTTAGAAATCGACCTTGATTACAATGTTAATGTATTAACTGGTTCTGACGGTGTAATGCGCGGAGCTTCTGGTGGTCACTGTGATACGGCTGCTGGTGCAAACTTAACAATTGTTGTTGCGCCACTCATTCGTAGCCGTATTCCAACAGTAATTAAAAAGGTAACAACATTAGTTACTCCTGGTGAGAGCGTTGATGTGCTAGTCACTGACCATGGTATTGCTGTTAACCCTAATCGTCCAGAAATTGCTGAACGTTTAAAAGCTGCTAATTTACCAATTATGAGCATTGAAGAGCTTTATCAACGTGCTGTGTCTTTAACTGGTGAACCAAAACCAATCGAATTTAATGATAAAATCGTTGGTATCGTACATTTCCGCGATGGTTCAGTTATTGATGTTGTGCGTCAAGTTAAAGATTAATTTTAATCTTTATTAATATAGTAATAGCTTGCCATGTAAAAGTGTCATGCTATTACTTTTTCTATCCGATGAAAAAAATGCAAATTAAATTTGATGATGGTACTCCTATTACCCTTGAGCAAATGCTACTAGCCAAGGAAAAGCGAGTTGAAAACCAAAAGCATGCAATGACATGCTATAAATATCCAATCATATCATTAAGCATAGTTATTCCTGGTCCTATAAAAAACAGTAGCGGAGCACGCTATCTTTTTGACGAAGCTATCAAAGCTTTACATTTCTGTTTTTTACAAAATGATATAACAATAATCAATGAAGATCATTTCCATTACATTACTGGTTCAGAAGCAATCATAGCAATTAAATGTTCAGCTAAAACTCTTAAAAAATATTGTATTGAAGTCGAAAATAATCATCCCTTAGGGCGTTTGTGGGATATTGATGTTATTGACATTGTTACACAAAATAGCCTTTCACGTTCTCAATTCGAAAATCAACCAAGACAATGTTTGGTCTGCAATGAAGAGGCAAAAATTTGTGGTAGAGCTAAACGGCATTCAATCGATGAAATTTTTACCGAGATAAAAAAGAAGATAGAAAATTTCAGGAAAAATAAAACATTACTTTAATAAAATTGCAAATAATGGATTGATGAAATAACATTATAGCATTATATCATCAACCTTCTTTCAATCTAAAAATTCAATTAAATCGTTTCAAGTGCTTGCTGTAAATCAGCTAGTAAATCAGTAATATCTTCTAAACCAACTGAAATACGTAATAGCTGATCTGAAATACCCGCTGTTTTTCGTGCTTCAGCACTAATACCTGAATGTGTCATTGTTGCTGGGTGGCAGACAAGACTTTCAACACCACCAAGTGATTGAGCTAAGGTAATAATTTTAAGCGTTTTTAAAAACTTCGGCATTACATCGGCATTTCCAACCAGTTCAAAACTTAGTAACGAACCAAACCCCTTTTGTTGTTCTTTAGCAATATCATGCCCAAGATTAGATGGTAAAGAGGGATGAAATACTTTTGCTATTTTTGGGTGATTAATAAGAAACTCAACAACTTTTTGAGCATTTTCTTGTTGTAAATTAACACGTGCAGCAAGAGTTCGTAACCCACGCAATAAAAGATAACTATCAAATGATGAAGTAAGCGTACCAATATTATTGGCCCACCATAAAACATCTGTAGCAAGCTGTTGGTCTTTGAAGACTAAAATTCCGGCTAATAAATCCGAATGCCCATTTAAAAATTTGGTACAAGAATGGCTGACTATATCAGCACCAAGCTCCAACGGTTTTTGTAAAATCGGCGTCATAAATGTATTATCGACTAAAACCAAAGCTCCAACATCATGTGCTTGTTGGGCTATTTTCTTGATATCAACAACACGAAGTAATGGGTTACTTGGTGTTTCAATCAATACTAATTTAGGATGTAAATTAAGTGCTTCTTGTAAAGCCATCGCATCAGACTGATCAACAAATTTCACTTTAAAATAGCCTTTTTGGCTTAGACTATTAAAAAGTCGATAGCTACCGCCATAACAATCATGAGGAGCAACAACTAAGTCATTTGGCGCTAATAAAGCAACACTAATAAGGTGAATTGCTGACATGCCACAGTTTGTTAAAATAGCATCTGCACCACCTTCTAATTTTGCAACGGTTTCTTCTACTAATCGCCGACTAGGGTTTGCTTTTCGTGCATAATCAAACTTTCTTGGTTTTGCAAATTCTTCATAACGATAACAAGTAGATGGTGTAATAACAGGTACGACACTTCCATATTGTTCATCAGTATTAATCCCACCACGAACAGCTATTGTTCCTTGGTTTAAATTGTTGGTTTGACTAACCATAATAACATTCCTCTAAATAATACTTAGCTTACTTCAATAACAGATTGTATAAGAATAACACATTCAATAAGGACGTCAACATGTCTAGACGTCTAACTATCTTGGTGTGTAGATTGCAGAAAAATAAAAAAAACGTTAGAATTGCCCACATTATTTGTGATGTAATTTGGTGACAAGATGATGGAATGGAATGGCGAATATATAAGTCCTTATGCTGAACATGGTAAAAAAAGCGAGCAAGTAAAAAAAATTACAGTATCAATTCCGTTGAAAGTTTTAAAAATATTGACTGATGAACGCACTCGCCGACAAGTCAATAATTTACGTCATGCAACAAATAGTGAATTATTGTGTGAAGCCTTTCTTCATGCTTATACCGGTCAACCTTTACCTTGTGACGATGATTTACAAAAAGATCGTGAAGACGGTATTCCTAAGCAAGCTAAAAAGATGATGCAAGATTTAGGTATTAATCCTGATTTTGATTGATTATTAACTAAAAAAACTAATTTTGAAAAACAAAAGGCGCTTATGCGCCTTTTCAATTATTATTAATTTTGGAACATGGTTTTCCGAAAAATTATTTTTTACCGCCAACCATAGCAAAACGTTGTTTGAACTTATCTACACGCCCACCAGTTGCAACATCACGTTGTTTACCTGTATAGAATGGGTGACATTCACCACATACGTCAAGATGAATATCATGACCAACAGTAGAATGAGTTTTAATAACGTTACCACAAGAACAAGTTGCTGTAATTGCAGTATATTCTGGATGAATACCTTCTTTCATAATAAGCCTCTTAAGTTTTTCGTATCGCTATATAAATGGCCATAAAAGCAGAATCTATACACCATACGAGTGTTAAAAAAACATGATAAGACCGCAGATTATACGGCCAATAGTCGAGTTAATCAAGAAATAAAAGAACAACTAAACAGGTAATTGACCTATTGTTATTTGCAGTTCAATCTTTTCCCCATTTCGCTGAACTATAATGGGGATAATTGTACCAGGTTTCAACTCGGCTATTTGATCCATTGTTTCAACAATGGATTTAACTGGTTTATTATCTACCATAATCAGAATATCATTAGCTTGTATTCCTGCTTGTAATGAAGGGCCTTCCGCTCTGGTGACTAAAATACCTAACACCACTGGCATATCACTTGGGTTTTGAGTTGGTGCAAATTCTAATCCATCAATACCTATATATCCTCTAATAACTTTTCCATCGCGAATTAATTTATTCATGATTTTAACTGCTAATGCAGTTGGGATAGCAAATCCGATTCCTTCAGGAATGTCATTTCCTAGATTTTTTGCAAAGGTAAGAGTATTAATTCCCATTAATTCACCTTTGCTATTTACTAGCGCTCCGCCTGAATTGCCATGATTTATTGGTGCATCAGTTTGAATAAAATTTTGCCTTCTGTATGGGCTCAATCCATCACGACCTGTAGCACTGATAATACCTTGTGTAATAGTTTGCCCTATATTGTAAGGGTTTCCTATGGCTAATACGACATCACCAATTTTAGGTTCGCGTTGAGGATTTATCAATATAGTGGGGATATTTGAAGCCTCTATTTTTAATACCGCTAGATCAACAAGTTTATCTGAGCCTACAGATAAAGCTTCAAATATTCGTCCATCTTGCAATGCGACGATAATTTGTTCTGCATCTTCAACTACATGATAATTAGTAACAATATACCCATTCCCATTCATAATTACTCCAGAACCGAGCGGAGTTATTGGACTATCTTGTGATTCCTGAGAAAAAGAATTAATTGAGCGACTATAAATATTAACTACTGCAGGAGCCGCAGTTTTAACGGCACTAGAAAAACTTAATGGATCATCATGAAAAATTGAGGTTGGAAAATTTGATTGGTTTCCTTTTTGTAAAGAAGGAAAAATAATCAATAACACAATAGCTAAAACCGTTCCAATTAATATTGGACATAAAATTTTTTTGAGCATTAGTTTCAGGATTGTAATGGGAAGAATAATGAAGATTTTAACACATCTATATAAAGGTTAAAATTAAAGTTTTCGTCGATGCTAAAGCATCGACGATATAAAAAGTGACTGATTATCGTAAAATTAAATATAAACGACTATCACCACGAATAATATTTAACGCAATTACTGATGGATGACTATCAATAATTTTTCGAAGATCTGCAATATTAGTTACTCGTTCTTTATTAACTCCAGTAATAAGATCTCCCTCTTGCAAACTAAGTCGAGACGCAGGCGAATTTTTAGCAATACTTCCTATTAAAACACCTTTTTGACCTTTAATTTCGCCATTGCTAAGCGTTGCTCCATCGAGAGCAGAATGTAGTGATTTTGCATCAGTTGTTGTCTCGTCGCTATTTTTTAGTTTTACATCAACAGATATTGTTTTACCATCTCGAATTAAACCTAGCTTAACAGTTCGCCCTGCCCCAGTTGTCGCAATTTTTGCACGTAGTTCAGCAAAACTATCGACTGGTTTACCATCCATCGAAACAATAATATCGCCAGATTTAATTCCTGCTGCTTGTGCGGCTGAATTCTCAATAACTTCACTAACAAAAGCACCTTTTTGAACATCAACATCAAACGCTTTTGCTATATCCGATGTCAATTCATTACCTTTGATACCAAGCACACCACGTTTTACTTCACCAAATTCTATAAGCTGAGAAGTTAAACTTTTTACCATGTTACTAGGAATTGCAAATCCTATCCCTACATTACCACCACTTGGAGCAATAATTGCGGTATTTATACCAACAAGCTCACCATTTAAATTCACAAGTGCTCCACCAGAGTTACCTTGGTTAATTGAAGCATCTGTTTGAATAAAGTTTTCAAAACCATTCATATTAAGTCCACTACGAGCTAAAGCTGAAATAATCCCTGAAGTAACAGTTTGACCAATGCCGAATGGATTACCAATAGCAACAGCGTAATCACCAACACGTAAATTATCAGAATCTGCTAATTTAATAGCTGTTAATTTTTTGGCATCATCGATTTTAAGTAATGCTATATCACTTTGTGGATCCTTACCGATTAGTTTTGCTTTAAATTCATGCCCATCGTTTAGAGCAACCGTAATTTTATCAGCACCATCAATAACATGATTATTCGTAACAACATAGCCTTTTTCTGAATCAATAATCACACCAGAACCTAAACCTGTAAACGCCCTTGATTGGCTATCTGGATAACCAAAAAAACGTCTAAATTCTTCTGGCATATTATTTTGCATTTGAGCTGTTCCTTCAACTTTAATACTAACAACTGATGGTAATACAGTTTCAAGCATAGGCGCCAAACTTGGCAGTTGCGTATTATTATCGGTTGAGGCAGGAGGAAAAGCTGCATAAGTATTCGGAAGTACAGATAAACTTATTCCTAAACTTAAAGCTAAAATACTTAATAATTTTTTTTGTTGTTTTAATGAATTAATCATCTTAGAACTCTCGCTTTTACAAAAATTTACACTCTATAAAATTGCTTGAATATTAAGTAACGGAAAATAAAATCATAGATTAAGATTTATTTTCATCCGTTTTAAATAAACCTGAAGAATCATCAGAATAATCTCTAGGCTGCTTATCAAGCGTAATTTCTTTTGTTTCGTTAGAATCTGTATTTGAATCAAAATCTAAAGATTGAATATTACCACTATCCATAAATTGACTGGAGTTTTCAGCCATATGTTGATAAAGAAGACGAAAATCTTTAGCCATATTATCCAATATTTCTGCACTATGTGAAAAATGTTTAGCAATCATTTGTTTTTGCGCTATTAATTCATCTTTTGTTTGATCTAACTCTTGTTTAACTTTGGCATATTTACGTGCCTTAGGACTAATAACACTAATAAAAATGAAACAAATAATAAAACCAATCACGAATCCAATTATAAGATAAGTAAGCATGCCTTTATCCATTATTCACTCCTTATATCTTTAAGATATATAATTTTATAAAATTGAAGACTAATTATCAGCGCTTATTTTGCATGGTTAGCAAGTTTTATCAATTGTTTTTTTAACTTGTCTGGTGCATTTTCTGCTAATGCAGATAGAAACATTGCGCTTTTTTGTGTCATCACGCTTGAAGCTAAAGATGACTTATCACTTTGATAATTGCTCTGTGACCACCTCACTGAAATATCTGGATTAATCTGATATTGAATAGAAGATAAGGATGGTAAAATAATTTTTCGTATTTCAGATATTAAATTGCTTTGTTCATATTTCAATCTAGTTAACCAACAAGCTGAACTAACCTCTAAAATCAACACACCTTGACGATAGTTAGCAACTCGGCATTGTTGATTTAATGGTGAAGGCAACAAATCATAAACAACTTTAGCTAAAGAGCATAATGCATTAGTTCTATCTTGAATCTTAGACAGAGAAGAGGCTTGTGTCAAAATTGACGTCAACATTTGTGGTTCGTTATAACGCATACCTTGACTTCGACTCCTTTTTCAATCAGTACAAAAACAGTTACTTTTAAAGTAGGATTGAGCTAATAATTTACCTTATTTATAATTAAAAGTCTTATTGAAAATAATTATTTACATTTTAATGAAAATCTCTTTACCAAAATAAATTTTAAACTTTAAGTAAATATAAACAATAAAAACGTGTAGCTGATTATGACACAAGGTCTATTGGAAATGAATAAAAAGATTAACTATAAAATATTACAGTTAATCTTTTCAAAAAAATTACAATTAAGCAATAATACTTATAATTAACACAACGGCTAAACCAATAATTGAATTCACTAATTCTAATAAGCCCCATGTTTTTAAAGTATCTTTAATTGATAAATCAAAATAGCCTTTAAATAACCAGAAAGAAGCATCGTTGATATGAGTCAATGTATTAGACCCCGCAGCAGTTGCAAGTACAAGTAATGCTGGGTTCACACCACTCATAAGCCCCGTAGTAGGATCAATAACTGCAGCACCGATAATTCCAGCTGCTGTCATAGCAGAAACAACACCTTGTCCTGTTGCTAAACGGATTAACACAGTAATTAACCATGCCATAATATAAGGAGACACCCCTCCAGTTGACATTAATTGACCAATAGTATCACCAATACCAGTATCGATGATAATTTGCTTTAATGCACCACCAGCGCCAATAATTAGTACAACCATTGCTATACCTTTTACTGCATTATCAAAAGACTTCATAACCCATTCCATTGAATGGTTAAGTTTCTTCCCAAATAAGATAAAAGCAACAATCATTGCTAGAAACATTGCAATTTGAGATGATCCAATAAAGTTGAGAACGCAATAAGCTGTTGTGCCTTTTTCTAGCCATATATTTGCTATTGTGGTTGCTATCATTATATAAGCAGGAATCAAAGGAACAGTAATTGATGTAAAAAAAGAAGGAAGATTATTTTCATCAATAGGTGTTTCAGATTGTAAGAACTGTGGAGTGGGTCTTTCTAAATTGCCGAGAAATTTAGGAAGAATTATACCAGCACAAATTACAGAGGGAATTGCGACAATAAGTCCATAAATATAGACCATTCCCATATCAGCCCCATAGGCATTAACTAAAGCTACAGGTCCTGGTTGTGGAGGAAATAATGAGTGGGCTGTGGTTGCTGCTGCAACTCCAGGAATAGCTAGTTTTAAAAATGGAATTTTCGCTTCTTTTGCTAATGCAATTACTAACGGAGCTAATATGATAAATGCGGCCTCATAAAACATTGCTAGACCAAATATAAGCCCCATAATAATGATCGCTATTTTTACATATTTAATCCCAAGTTTTTTTAATAAAGTTTGAGCAATTTGATGCGCTGCACCTGAATCAACCATTAATTTGCCAATAACAGCCCCAAAAACAACAATAATAGCTAATTCACCAAGTGTTCCACCAAACCCTGATTTAATCGTTTTAAGAATACTCAATAAATCCATTTTAGCCATCAGACCAACAAATATTGCTGCAGCTAATAATGCAACCATTGAATTTATTTTAAAGCGAATATTTAAAATCAACATTAATCCTATCCCAAGGATCACCCAAAGAATATTTAAAAACTCCATAAATAAAACTCCTTATTCTCAATTTTATTTTTATTGGTTAAACATGAATCTGGCACATAGATTTTTTCTGTAAACAAGTTAATTGGATCTCAAAATAAAAGTTATAAAAGCTATTAGTAAATAGTAAAACAAAACACTAATAAAATAATGGCAAATACAGATCAGATATTGTATTTGCCTGTTTAAAGATATAAGGAAAATAGCTAATTTCTTTCTAATTGAAAGTTACTGTTCTCAATTTTGTTTTCTCTGATAAAAATCCATAAAACAACGGCACCTATTACATCAAAGAAGGCTAACGCAATGAAAAATGGACCGAAACCAATAATCCCAACGAATGCTCCAATAAATAGATTAAAAATTAGCTGACCTGTCCATGCACATGCTCCTGCCATTCCAACTGCCGTAGCCACTTGGTTTTTTTTAAATAAATCGCCACCTAGTGTTGAAGCAACTGTAGATAATAGTTGATGAGAAAAACCACCTAAGCTAACTAAGAACACGGCTAAATAAGGGTTTTGAACAATACTTACAAAACCAATGGTCATCATAAGTACAGCGCCTATAGAAAAAGTAATTAATCTTGATCTAATTAAAGAAAAACCTCTATCATTCAAAAATTTAGCTACAAATCCACTAGCTAAACATCCTAAATCTGCCATTAAAAAAGGTAACCAAACAAACATAGCAATTTCTTTTAGGCTAAAGTGCAGTGTTTCAACAAAAAATATTGGAACCCAAAAGTTAATAGTACCCCAAGCAGGATCGGCAAGAAAACGCGCAATACCAATTCCCCAAAAGTTTCGTTGAGAAAGAATTGATGAAATAGAAACTTTTTCTTTTTTATCAATATCTAAATATTTCTCTTGCCCTGCCTCAATATATGCACGTTCTTCAGCCGATAGCATTTTAGAATCTTTAGGATCTCGATAAAAAGTAAACCAAGCAAGTGCTGCAATCAATGCTAAAGAACCTGAAACAACAAAAGCAAATTGCCAACCTTGAAATAAAATACACCAGGCAATTAAAGGTGGAGCTAACATTGCACCAAATGAAGTACCCATATTAAATATGCCTGAAGCAATACCTCGTTCTTTTGCGGGAAACCATATAGATGCTGTTTTAATACCGGCGGGTATTGCTGATGCTTCACTGAAACCCATTATACTTCTCATAAAAGCTAAACCTTGCCATGTTCCAGTTAATGCATGCCCCATAGTCGCAAGCCCCCACACAATAGCACAAATAGCAAAACCTAACCTTAATCCAATAGTATCAATAAAAAAACCCATAATTGGTTGACCAATTGTATAAGCCAACTGGAAAGCACTTACTACCCAAGAATATTGTTCTTTAGTAATACCTGTTGTTTCTAAGATAGTAGGAGCAGCAACACCCAAAGCTGTTCTGTCTAGGTAATTAATGATGGTAATTGCACAAATAAGTAATATCATGCTCCACCTAAATTTTTGTACTGTTTTCACTATTACTCCTTATTATTCCATGTAAACTTCAATTATTTTTGTTATTTAGAAAAGTAAAAATTAGCATTATTAAAGCAAATATCTTTGATCATATTTCCTACCAAATTAAAATCAGCAGGAATTTCACCATTTTCGATCCAATTTCCAATCATATTGCACAAAATTCTTCTAAAATACTCATGTCTTGTAAATGAGAGGAAACTACGTGAGTCAGTTAACATTCCAACAAATTGGCTCAATAAACCCATTTGTGAAAGCTGCATTAGTTGACGCTCCATGCCATCTTTTTGGTCATTGAACCACCACCCTGATCCAAATTGGATTTTGCCAGCAATACCTGAACCTTGGAAATTACCAGCCATTGTAGCTAGGACTTCGTTATCTCTAGGATTTAAACAATATAGTATTGTTTTAGGTAACTCATCGGTCAGATCTAAAGTTCCTAACAATGAAGATAAAGGTTCAGCGATTGGTCTATCACCAATTGAATCAAATCCTGCATCTGGACCCAGCAATTTATACATCCGTTGATTATTATTGCGTAAAGCACCTAGGTGTAATTGCATAACCCAATTACGTTTATGATATTGTTTACCTAACCAAACAAGAACTGCTGTACTAAATTGTGCTATTTCTAATTCAGATAACGATTGATTATTTAGACGTTTTTTGAGTATTAAATCGAGTTGTTTTTCTGAAGGGATATCTGCGTAGCGTAATATCTCAATACCATGATCTGATGCTTCACAGCCATGCTGTTCAAAGTGATCAAGCCTTTTTAATAATGCAGTGAGCAGTTCTGAAAAAGTGTTTATTTCAATATCACAAATCTGACCTAATTGAGAAATATAGTTAGGAAATCCAGACAGTTCAATTTTAAATACTTTATCAGGTCGCCAACTAGGTCTTACTTTAGTTTCAAAGGAACCATCTAAGCTTATTTGTTTATGGTATTGAAGTGAATCAATTGGATCATCAGTAGTACCTACTGCCCTAACATTCATTTGTTTCAAAATACCTTTTGTCGAAAATTCTTTTGTAGCTAATTGCTCATTAGCGTGAAGCCAAATTTTTTCAGCTGTTTTTTCATTAAAAAGTATATTTTTTATACCAAATGGACGCCTTAACTCTAAATGAGTCCAATGATAAATTGGATTGCCCAATGTTAAAGGAACCACTTTTGCCCAAGCTAAGTATTTTTCGTAATCAGATGCATTGCCTGTAATAAATTTCTCATCTACACCGGCGGTACGAAGCACTCTCCATTTATAATGATCACCAGCAAGCCAAATCTCTGCTAAATTACAGAAGTTTTTATTGTCCGCAATATCTTTTGGTGGTAAATGGCAATGATAATCATATATTGGTTGATCTGCTGCATAATCAAAATAGAGTCTTTGCGCGACTTCGGTTTGTAACAAAAAGTTTTCATCCAAAAAGTTTTTCATTATATTTAATCCACTCTTAGTTTAATAACCTTAGTTTGATAAATTGCTGACAGTTTGTTTTGCCCCATATTTCATTAAAGAAAGGTAATGTATTGTTACCTTTTCTTTAAATAATGCATTGCTCGGCAAATCTAACCCAAAGACAGCCTCTAGATGTAATAGAGCATTTACTCGTTCAACGCCATCGGTACTAGTTTTAACAATAGTTTGTAGTTTCTCACTCATTGGATCTCGTAAATCTATTGGCTGGTTATTATCATCAATGCCGCCGACATAGCGCATCCAACTCGCAACCCCTAAAGCTAGCAATGAAAAATCTGAACCATTTTTGATATGCCAACGGATTGAATCGAGCATTCTTTGAGGCAATTTTTGAGTACCATCCATCGCAATCTGCCATGTTTTATGTTTTAAAGATGGATTACTAAAACGTTCAATAAGTTTGTTTGCATATTGTTGCAAATTAACATGACTAGGGACGTGAAGTGTTGGTGCTTGTTGTTGCATCATCAATGTTAAAGTTGCTTTTTTATAATTAACATCATTCATGCAATCATTAATGTGCTCGTAACCAGCCAAATAGCCTAGGTAGGCTAAAAAAGAATGGCTACCATTTAGCATACGAAGTTTCATTTCTTCATATGGAACAACATTATCCACAAATTCAGCACCGACTTCATTCCAATTAGGGCGGTTAGTGACAAAATTATCTTCTATAACCCACTGAATAAAAGGTTCACAAGCAATACCACATGGATCAAACATACTGCCTAATGTATCTTCAATTTCAGTTAATGTTTCGGATGTTGCGGCAGGGACAATACGGTCAACCATAGTGCATGGGAATGTTGTATTAGACTCAATCCAATTTGCTAATTGTGGATCTCGAACGTTAGCTAATCCTAATATTGCTTTTTTTAAGACCAATCCATTTTCAGGAATATTATCGCATGATAAAGCAGTAAAGGATTTTAACCCTCGTTGCATTCTTCTATAAAGCGCCTCAACAATAACACCTGGAGCAGACATAGGCTTTGTTGGATTTGCTAAGTCAGCTTTAATTAATGCATTATTCAAATCTAATCCAGCTCCACTAGGTAACATGCAATATCCCTTTTCTGTTACTGTTAATGAAACAATTTCAACTACTGGATCCGTCATCTTTTCTAAAATTGCATCTATGCCATCTGTTGGTGCTAATAATGATTCTTTTACGCTACCAATAATAAATGCTTCTTTTGATGTTGCACCTTTTTCTAACACAGTATACAAATGGTCTTGTTTACGAATTTCATTAATTAATTCTTCACCACCAACAATATTAACTTCACAAATACCCCAGTCACAGCTTCCCTTGTTAAGTAAACGATCGGTCAATAACGCTTGATGAGCACGGTGAAAAGCACCGAATCCCAAATGAACAATTCGTGAGGTTATTTTTTGCCGATCATATAAAGGTCTATGTTGGATTGATTTAGGAAGATTTAATAAATTTAACATTTTATTCACCGTGATTATCTGTTTAATTACTTTATTGGTTAGACATGTTTTCATTTGTTGGCAAACATTTCATCCCAATTTTTTCTTTTTTGCGATATAAATCACATTTTTTGGTTTATTTTATATATGATGTTCAAAAAAAATCTATAATACGAAACTATATTGGCATGCCAATTATGAAATTAAATCAATTTATCCCATAATTGACTTATAGTACTTGTAATAATTAGCGTATAATTACTCAAATTAGACCGAAATTAGAATAAGGATTATAAATAATGCTAACAATTAATCGGCTATATCAAGAAATTGGTAATGAACTTAAATCACTATTAAAAGGTGGTACCTATAAAATTGGTGACCGATTACCGCCAGAAAGAGATATTGCAGAGACATTTAATGTAAGTAGAACCGTAGTAAGAGAAGCGTTAATTATGCTAGAACTAGAAAATCTAGTCACTGTCAAAAAAGGTTCTGGTGTATATGTAATTGGTTTACCAAATGAAATATTATCAGAAACAGATAAAAAAATTGAAGAAGAGGATTTTGGCCCTTTTGAACTATTACAAGCTAGACAATTAATTGAAAGTAATATTGCCGCTTTTGCCGCTTCGCAAATTGTAAAATCAGATATTATTGAGTTAAGAGCTATTTTAGAACAAGAACGACAAATTTTAGAACAAGATATTTTAGATGATTATAGTGCAGATGAAATGTTTCATATTGCAATAGCAAGAGCGACCAAGAATTCAATACTTGAAAGTCTGTTAAATGATTTGTGGCAAAAACGTACCGTTAGCAAAATGTGGGGGCAACTACACAGTCGAATTACTGATCATAGTTATCGAAAAAAATGGCTTTATGATCATGAAAAAATTTTACAAGCGTTACAGGTAAAAGATGCAATGGCCGCACGTCATGCTATGTGGCAACATTTAGAAAATGTTAAACAAACATTAATGGCAGTTTCGGATAGCGAAGATCCAAATTTTGATGGTTATTTATTTGACTCAATTCCGGTTAACATTGTTAATCAATAGATAATAATCAGCATTGTTTATAGATCTTTATTATTTTAGAAAAACAAAATGAAATCGTGAAGGAGATTTATATGGAACAAACGATGCGTTGGTTTGGACCAAATGACCCAGTATCATTAGATGATATTAAACAAGCTGGAGCAACTGGAATTGTTACAGCTTTACACCATATTCCCAATGGAGAAGTTTGGACCATTGAAGAAATTCAAAAACGAAAAAATATTATTGAAGAAAAAGGATTAACATGGTCTGTTGTAGAAAGTATTCCTGTCCATGAAGAAATAAAAACCCATACAGGAAACGTTTTGCAGCATATTGAAAATTACAAACAGTCTATTAGAAATTTAGCAGCTTGTGGCATTGATACTGTTTGTTACAATTTTATGCCAGTTTTAGATTGGACTCGTACTGATCTAGCTTATGAGTTGCCTGATGGTTCAAAAGCATTACGTTTTGACCAAACAGCGTTTGCAGCATTTGATATCTTTATATTACAAAGACCCAATGCAGAAAAAGATTACTCAAAAGAGGATATAGCTTCAGCTAAATCTTATTTTGAAAAAATGACACAATCAGACAAAGATAAGCTTATCGCTAACATTATCGCTGGCTTACCTGGTGCAGAAGAAGGTTATTCTCTTGATCAATTTAGGGCACACCTTGCAACCTATGATGGTATTGATAAAAACAAATTACGTGAAAATTATGCCTATTTTTTAAAAGCTATTGTACCTGTTGCAGAAGAAGTTGGTGTAGTATTAACAGTACATCCTGATGATCCTCCTCGACCTATCTTGGGTTTACCTCGTATAGTTTCAACTATCGAAGATATGCAATGGATTAAAGATACAGTTGACAGTATTCATAATGGATTTTGTTTCTGTACAGGATCTTATGGTGTTCGTAACGATAATGATTTGGCAACAATGGCTGAAAAATTTGCTGATCGTGTTCATTTCATTCACTTACGGGCAACAGTTCGAGAAGAAAATCCATTATCTTTTCATGAAGGCGATCATTTAGCTGGTGATGTTGACATGTATGCCGTGATAAAGGCGCTCATTACAGAAGAACAGAGACGTAAAAAAGCAGGAATCAAACGCTCAATCCCTGTTCGTCCAGATCATGGGCATCAAATGTTGGACGATCTGAAGAAAAAGACAAATCCAGGTTATTCCGCCATAGGTCGCTTACGAGGTTTAGCCGAAATTCGTGGTGTTGAGTATGCTATTCTTCGAGCTTTTTTTAACTAATTGAACTAAATTAATCAATTATAATTAGTTAGTCAAAATTCTAATGCCCTTTTAAGGGCATTTTTTGATATAAAAGAATTTTTTAATATATTGATAAACACTTTATCGTAATACATAAAATGCTATTAATGCATAACAATTTTGACATTACATTCTTCTAAGCGCTATATTGGATGTGATCTTTTCTACATCTATATCGTTAAGCAGTTTTTTTAAAGCAGTTTAAATTTAAAGGAGATGTAATATGAACATTTTAAATAACATTTTTTCCAAAGTATTTCCAAGTGCTCAAGCAACAGTAGATAATGCAGTTGATGCTGTGAAGGATAAAGTTGAAAATATCACCGCATCTGTTAAAAATACAGTATCGAGTGGTTCAGAGAAAGTCCAAGATAAAGTAGAGCAAAGCGCATCCGCAACTAATGTTGATGTTTCCTCTATTCTCGATAATTTAGCTAAAAAGCATCCTGAAACGCTTAACTGGAAAACATCTATCGTTGATCTATTGAAATTATTAGGTATAGATAGCAGTTTAGATGCACGAAAAAATTTAGCGAAAGAACTGAATTATCCAGGCAATACTGATGATACCGCAGCAATGAATACATGGTTAATTAAAGAAGTAATGAAAAAAATTGCTGAAAAAGGTGGTAATGTAACTCATCTTTTCTCTTAAAAGAGAATATTAAGAAAATTAAATCCACCTAATATTTTAGGTGGATTATTTAATTAAGATATAGAATTATCTATTGTTACGTTATTGAAAATTCAATAATTTAACTAAGCTTTAAAAGCATGTAACTTGTTCATTGCAACGTCTATTCCATCAGACAATAAGATATCTGTACAACGCAAAGATTCGTCAATAGCTTTATCAATTAATTCCTGTTCAGGTTTAGATGGCTTATTTAAAACATAACCAACAACTTTATTTTTATCGCCAGGATGTCCAATACCAATTCTTAACCGATAAAAATTTAAATTATTTCCCAATTTACTAGCAATATCTTTTAGCCCATTATGCCCACCATGACTACCACCAAACTTAAGTTTAGCTATTCCGGGATTTAAGTCGAGTTCATCATGTGCAACTAAGATCTCTTCTGGCTTTATTTGGTAAAATGTCGCCATAGCTTGAACAGCTTTACCACTTAAATTCATGAAAGTAGTTGGAACTAATAAACGTACATCATGACCTGAAATGTTGATTCGTGATGTGTAACCGAAAAATTTTTGTTCATTTTTTAATGATTGATTATAACGTTCAGCCAATTGCTCAACAAACCACGCACCTGCATTGTGCCTTGTTGCTGCATATTCATTTCCGGGATTGGCGAGTCCTACAATCAGTTTTATCGTTGTCATAATATTTTTATTGTCACTGATTTTATCGAGAAAAATGCCCCAAAAGGGGCATTATAGCAATGATAAAATAGGTTATTGATGGAACATTGCTGAAATTGATTCTTCGTTACTAATTCGACGAATTGCTTCAGCAAGCATACCTGATAATGTTAATTGGCGAACATTTTTCAATGCTTTTACTTCAGCCGTTAATGGAATTGTGTCACAAACAACAATTTCATCAATAGCACAGTTTTTAATGTTACTTACTGCTTTACCTGAAAATATCGGGTGGGTAGCATAAGCAAATACTCTTTTTGCACCTCGCGCTTTTAAAGCATCAGCTGCTTTACAAAGTGTTCCTGCAGTATCAATCATATCATCAACTAAGATACAATCTCTATCAGCAACATCACCAATAATATTCATCACTTCTGCTTCATTGGCACGTTGACGACGTTTATCAATAATTGCCATATCAGTATCATTAAGTAGTTTAGCTATCGCACGAGCACGCACCACTCCGCCAATATCAGGGGAAACAACAATTGGACGATCAAACTCACGTTGTAGCATATCTTCTAAAATAACTGGGCTACCAAATACATTATCAACAGGTACATCAAAGAAACCTTGAATTTGTTCGGCATGAAGATCAACGGTTAATACCCTATCGACACCAACAGTTGATAGAAAATCAGCAACAACCTTAGCTGTAATAGGTACACGAGCCGAACGAACTCGACGATCTTGCCTTGCATAACCAAAATAAGGAATAACAGCAGTAATACGACCAGCAGATGCTCGGCGCATTGCGTCGATCATAACTAATAATTCCATTAAATTGTCATTGGTAGGAGCACAAGTTGATTGAATAATAAAAACATCTTCACCACGGACATTTTCATTGATTTGGACATTAACTTCACCATCACTAAAACGGCTTACCACAATGTCACCAAGAGAAGTATAAAGACGATTAGCTATACGTTTTGCTAGTTCTGGTGTGGCATTACCAGCAAAAAGCTTCATATCAGGCACGAGAAATCCTCAAGCATGTATTCATGATTACTTTATTCGTAATCGGTTAAACTGGGGCTATAATTATATAATCATTTATCGATTATGCTCAACTACAATATAAAAATATATTGAAAATATTTGATATATTTTTATAAATCACCTAGATTACACCATGAAGTGCAATTCTTCTTAGCTCCTTAGAATAAAAATCGGCAGGGCTTTTAAACTTATGCCGTTTTCTTGGGCGTGTGTTCAATAGATATTGAATTTTCTTTATCTGTTTGTCGTCAACTAATGAAATGGCCGCTGACTTAGGTATAAACTGACGTATTAAGCCATTGGTGTTTTCATTTGTGCCTCTTTGCCAGCTTTTATAAGGCTCCGCAAAGTACACGTGGTATTTAAATAATGCTCAATAGCATGATGATAATTAAATTCGGTTCCATTATCAAAGGTGATGCTTTTAACCATTTTTTTAAACGGCGTTGGCAATTTTATTATCATATCTCTCGTTTCGGAGGCGGTACGTTGATTGAGGCGCCCAATTAATACTAGCCCTGTTTTGCGTTCAACTAATGTCACCAATGCTTGCTTGTCTTTACGGCTAATAATCGTATCTCCCTCCCAATGTCCTCGCGTTTTCCGGCTTTCTACATAACTTGGACGTTGTTTAATTGACCGTTTATAACGGCGGTCTCCTTCTTTAATACTCGGTGCCTTACAATGCCTATAGGCTTTGCCTTTTCGCCTTAGATAAGGTTTGAATTGTTC
>NZ_LZHJ01000162.1:0-1267 GCF_001690815.1 Gilliamella sp. GillExp13
CACGTAAGCTGTATCGATGCTTATTATGTAAAATTAACTCGATTTTCTTCCCATTATCAACGTCGCTTGCTTTAGGATATCATTCTCCATTAACAAGCGTTTATTCTCTTTGCGTAGCGCGATAAGTTCGTTATCTTCAGTTCGACGATTATCTTTTGCGATGAATGAGCCGGTAGTTTGGTACTGCATTATCCAATTATCTAATGCTGATTTGGTGAGGTCATACTCTGCGACGATATCCGCACGTTTTTTACCATTTTGATATAGCATGACCATTTGTTTTTTGAACTCGTTAGTAAAGCTACGTTTTGCTCTTCGTGATGAATCGGTTGCCATTGTTGTTACCTTCTCTTATTTTTAGTTTATCATAACAATGACCTTATAAAACTGGTACTAATTAGTGTAGCCGATCCATATGGATGGTTTATATTTTGATTTACTCATAAGTGGAGTAGATATAAATGAATTGACATGGGAACCAGTCACGCATGAGGGAATTACTGCAACAGTGACAAATGTTGTAGCTAATGATTCGTGGATTCCATATGAGGACTTGGGACAAGTGTTGCACGCATTAAGCTAACAGGTCCAGAGGCAAGAAATCAATGGTACAATCCTCATCCTAACCTAATTGCTAAGCCAAAGTTACCGCAGACTTTTGAGTTAGTGGGTAGAGATATAAAAGCTAATGATGAGGTAGTGGATCGGCTACACTAATTAGTACCAGTTTTATAAGGTCATTGTTATGATAAACTAAAAATAAGAGAAGGTAACAACAATGGCAATCGATTCATCACGAAGAGCAAAACGTAGCTTTACTAACGAGTTCAAAAAACAAATGGTCATGCTATATCAAAATGGTAAAAAACGTGCGGATATCGTCGCAGAGTATGACCTCACCAAATCAGCATTAGATAATTGGATAATGCAGTACCAAACTACCGGCTCATTCATCGCAAAAGATAATCGTCGAACTGAAGATAACGAACTTATCGCGCTACGCAAAGAGAATAAACGCTTGTTAATGGAGAATGATATCCTAAAGCAAGCGACGTTGATAATGGGAAGAAAATCGAGTTAATTTTACATAATAAGCATCGATACAGCTTACGTGCATTATGTCGATGTTTAAATGTAACCCGAAATCGTTTCTATTATCAACGGCAATTAACGCAGCAATCACAAGATATATCACTGAGTGAAATAGTGGGTGAAATTTTTAATACTAATTATCGTGCTTATGGTACAAGGCGTCTGCAAGCAGAGC
>NZ_LZHJ01000163.1:0-42209 GCF_001690815.1 Gilliamella sp. GillExp13
GTACTTTGCGGAGCCTTATAAAAGCTGGCAAAGAGGCACAAATGAAAACACCAATGGCTTAATACGTCAGTTTATACCTAAGTCAGCGGCCATTTCATTAGTTGACGACAAACAGATAAAGAAAATACAATATCTATTGAACACACGCCCAAGAAAACGGCATAAGTTTAAAAGCCCTGCCGATTTTTATTCTAAGGAGCTAAGAAGAATTGCACTTCATGGTGTAATCTAGGGTTTTCCACTTTTATTTTTAAATAAAATCAAACATTTATAGGCTGGTTATTTTTTTATTACGCTGAATTTGGCTTTTTAAGAAATAAGAAAAGCGCTTTTGTGATTTAATAATAGCTACTTAATAACAACTTGTTAATAACCGCCAGTTAATAACAAAAGCGTAAGCTTTCAAGTCGTATCGGTTGAAGCGTTGTTTTGGCTTTTCGTAATTAAAGCGCTAGGCTTGCAGGCTTTACCTACTTAGCGTCTAAACTAACTCAGGTACTTTATTCTTTTTTATATTGTCCTCTATTTATTGGCACCATAAGCGCTCCCCCATGCCCTTAGGATTAAGAACTAAACGCTAAAAGCTAAGGTGTGGTGCAAAGGCCAAGGCGGGGGGCCCAGGCACCGCTGCTGTCGACGTAGCCGTTGTACGCGAAGACATCGAGCTGGTCTCTACCTCTAGCGCCGCTCGTCCAGTAGAAGCTGCCGAAGAAGTCCACACCAGTGTAGCCGTACATGATGCCCCACTCCGTGAAAAAGCCAGCGCCTATGTAACGCTTGAAATGATTACCTGATGAACTAGGTGTTGCACCTAAATTATTATAGTTTGAATTGGTTAAATCACTTACCCGTGGCATTCGATAACCCAAACTATTACACCATTTGGTTTGATTAGAATGGTTATCATCCTTACGTCCCCGATTGACGAACCACTGCCTTAATACAAATCCATATTTTACTACCTCATCACCGGTTTTAATATCTCTACCCACTAACTCAAACGTCTGAGGTAACTTTGGCTTAGCAATTCGGCGAGGACGAGGATTGTACCATTGATTCTTTGCTTCTGGACCTGTTAGCTTAACACGGGCGACAACTTGTCCCTTGTCTTCATCACGAACCCAGTGATCATTAGCTACAACATTTGTCACTGTTGCAGTGATTCCCTCATGCGTGACTGGTTCCCATGTCAATTCTTCTGGTTCTATTCCTGTCATGAGTAAATCAAAATATAAATTATGCGCACCTGTAGTCGGAAAATTTAGGCTGTATGATTCAGGATTGGTTGATTGAACTAAAAAGCCCTTCTTAGGATTCCATATGTTAGCTGGACCTGCGAAGTCGTGAACACCCAGATCATCCAGCCTTGCATAATTGATAACTGCCGACGGTAGCAGTATTGCATCACTACGATTACCTGCTTGAGCCTTTTTACCATTCGCCTGTACATTCCATGACAATGACAATAACAGTGCTGATACTAGCAAAGCTGTTTTAGGTGATTTGAGCGATAATTTCGAAGATATAAATAAGTTTTGTGTAAAAACTCGTCGAATAGGATTATTTGATAAATTTAAGACATAGGTTTGCCCTGTGCCAAAATGATACTGCATATCACATTCCTTGTGCTAAATAATACTTTTTATTTAAATTTTTATAACCATTCGCTTATTTAATAAGCTTATTTTCCTACAGCGATAAAAGTATAACCATAAAAAAAATAGTTAGCTAGTTTTTTTGCGGACTTTTTTGCAAAGAAATGTAAAGATAAAAATGGTTAAGCTTTAGTGATAAGTGGATTTTATAATCAAAATAGGGTGTTAGCTTTAGGACATATTGGCTTTTGCGGAATGATTAATATTGCTAATAACATCTAAAACACAAACACACCCAACAGCCCTGTTTGACGTGCTAGCTTTACTTAGTTATTGGTATATTTTGATGCTGTGATAAGGCAAGCATATTAGCATTGTGGTGCTATAAGTGTGTTTTTTACTTTAAAATCGTTCAGGTAGACTATTGATTTTATTTGTTTTTTGTTTTAATTAAATCAAGTGATTATTGGCCGATTTCTGTTTTTATTACAATGTTTTTTCTGTGTTTTTTGTGCCTTGCACATGCTAATAATTAAAGCGAATTAATTAGTTAGTTCGTTATTTTTTGAAAAGTGTTACAGGTCAGTTTTGAAGTGATTTTTACTTTTTTTGCTACTAAAAGTAAAAATGATTTTCTTTTTTATTTTTTGGCGTACAATCAAAATCATCCATAAATAGAGGTAATGTTATGTTATATAATAACAAATACATACATCATGAACATCATCATGAGTGTTGTCATGGTAATTGTTTAAATATGGCACATAATCATGTTCATTTATCTCACGATATAACTTGTCATCAAGAATCAACACATAGTTGTGGGGGCGATACTCATACCACTACTTCTAAAAATGAGTTTGACGATCCCCCTGATGATCCCAACAGGCTAAGCGAGCAAATTAAATTAACTTGGAAAATAAAAGGCATGGATTGTGCGCACTGCGCTCAACAGATTGAAAACAGCCTAAAAACATTACCCAATATTAACCAAATTAAGATTATTTTTTCTACCAAAAAGTTGGTGGTATTTGTTCCTCAACATAATGAAAAAACCATTAAATTAATAGAAAATAAAGTTATCGAGTCAGGCTATAAACCTGTTTTTGAATCATCCCCAGAACATTCTCATCATCATGATCATTCCCACAGTTTTGATAAAAAGGAACTAATTCCTTTAGCGGTGTTAGGCACTTTAATTGTGGTGAGTTATATCCTTTTGTTATGGAATCAAACCGTTGGCGAATATGCCTTTATAATAACTGCAATTGTTGGGTTAATGCCTATTTTAAAAGAAGCGTTAGTCTTAATGCGTAGTGGTACACCATTTGCAATTGAGTCGTTAATGAGTGTGTCAGCTATTGGGGCTTTGTTTATTGGTGCGTCCGAAGAAGCAACCATGGTCTTATTTTTGTTTATGATAGGCGAAATGCTAGAAAGTGTTGCTACAAGTAAAGCTAAAAAAGGTATTTCGTCGCTCGCTGAGCTGATGCCTGAAGAAACTGTGATAATCATTGATGGGGAGCGAAAAACTGTTGCTAGTCATAGTCTGAAACCTGATGATATTATTGAAATTTCGTCAGGTGGTCGTTTGCCTGCTGATGTGATTTTGATAAGTGAGCAAGCCAATATTGATGAAAGTGCACTGACTGGCGAGTCGATCCCTGTTAATTATCTTTCAGGCGATAAGATTTTGGCTGGTTCGCTCGTGGTTGATAGTACAATCCAATTAAAAGTGGTATCAGAAGTTGGGCAAAATGCGGTAGATCGTATTTTACAGTTGATTGAAGATGCCGAGGAGCGTAAAGCGCCTATTGAACGATTTATTGATAAATTTAGTCGTTATTATACGCCAGCAATCGCTTTATTTGCTCTGTTAGTGATTATTGCGCCACCTTTGTTGTTCAATGCTGATTGGTATACTTGGTTTTATCGAGGTTTAACTCTATTGTTAATTGGTTGCCCTTGTGCGCTTGTGATTTCAACGCCTGCGGTAATAACGTCAGCCTTGTCTAATGCGGCAAAACAAGGCGTGCTAATTAAAGGTGGTGCGGCGTTAGAGCATATTGGTTCAGTTAAACTGGTTGCATTTGATAAAACTGGTACGTTAACCGAAGGTAAACCGCAAGTCACCGATGTGATTAGTCAAGATATTTCAAAAGAGCAATTATTGACGTTAGTTGCCGCTATTGAAAGTGGTTCGCATCATCCCATTGCTAAGGCTATTGTTGATTATGCATTGCAGAATCAATTAAATATCAATGAGGCAAATAATCGTAAAGCGATTGCGGGGGTTGGCGTTCAAGGCGAGGTTGATAATCAGACTTTTTATATTGTGTCACCAAGTAAGGTTGTAACAGTTTCGTCACCATTGAAAGATGAACATACCAAAATTATTGAGGATCTTGAAAACGCTGGTAAAACTGTCGTAGTTGCAGTAACAAGTCAACAATTGATGGGCATTATTGCATTGCAAGATGTGTTGCGGGCTGATGCAATTACCACAATGAATGAACTTAATAAGCTTGGCGTTAAAACTTTGATGCTGACAGGCGATAATGCGCGAGCGGCCAAAGCTATTGCCTCGCAATTGGGTATGGATTACCGTGCGGAGCTGTTGCCTGCCGATAAATTGGCAGAAATTGAAAAGATGCGTATATCAACGTCGATTGCTATGGTTGGCGATGGAATTAATGATTCTCCAGCCATGAAAGCGGCAACCGTGAGTATTGCTATGGGTAGTGGTACTGATGTTGCGCTAGAAGCCTCTGATGCCGCATTAACTAAAAATAGTTTGTTAAGTTTGCCTAAGCTAATTGGTTTAACCCGTTTTGCCTCTCGTAATATTAAACAAAATGTTACAATTGCGTTGGGGGTTAAGTTAGTATTTTTAATTACCAGCTTATTTGGCTTTACTGGACTGTGGCTGGCTGTGTTAGCTGATTCAGGTACAACTGCGATTGTGACAGCTAATGCGCTTCGAGTTTTGAAATTTAAGAATAAAAGTTAAAATTGGTTTAATTAACCTATTTCGTTTGTAGCAAGTGGAATAGGTTTTTTAAATGATTGTAGCAAATAGGTTATTATTCATCACTTCTTAATGAGATTTCGCCACCAATATGAGCTTCAATTTTACCATTTTGTTCTAGCAATAAGGCACCTTGGTCATTTATACCTTTTGCTATTCCACGAATAATGTTATCGCCAATTAATAGTTTTACAGGGCGGTTAACAAAGTTATCTAGTCTATTCCAATCATTAATAAATGGTACTAAGCCATGTTTTTCAAATTCTATTAATTGGCTTTTTAAGGTTTTGGCAACCTGCGCAACTAATAAGTTACGATCGACATTGCCTAAATTAGCCCATTTTTGGTTAACTATGTTTGTATCGGGGTTTGTCATGGTTAAATTGACGCCAACACCAATCACAACATGGGCACAGTCACCCGTTTTACCTGCAAGCTCGACTAAAATACCGGCTAGTTTTTGATCGTTAAGATATAGATCGTTTGGCCATTTAACTTTGATGTCTTGGCCAGATAATGCATGTAAGGTGTCGGCAATAACAATACCAACAACTAAACTCAATCCCATTGCCGCTGCAACGCCTTGCTCTAGTCGCCAATACATTGAAAAGTATAGATTAGTGCCAAAAGGTGAAAACCATTTTCGCCCTCGTCTTCCTCGTGCTTTGGATTGAAATTCGGCCACACAACAATCGCCCGATGTTAGTTGACCAATTCGATCCAGTAGATATTGGTTAGTTGAATCAATAATCGGTAATATTTCACATCGACTATTCGATTGGTAATGCTGGTCAATTTTGGTTTTATTAAGTAAATTAAGAGGAGCCACCAAACAATAGCCTTTACCCTGCACTGAGGTTAGCTCAATCCCCCACTCACGCAGTTGTTTGATGTATTTATTAATGCCAGCACGGGTTATGCCAAAAATTGTTGCCAATTCTTCCCCTGAATGAAATTGACCATCGGCTAGTATTTCAATTAATTTAAGCGGATTTTTGTAGCTGCGCATCCGTTCCTCTTTTTTTGGCTAATAATATAATGAAGTATAACGAAATTATAGCAAAACTAACAAATAAATAGGTATTACTTGTTTTATCCATAATGAATGCTATCACCGCAGGAGCAACTAAACTCCCTAATGTGTTAGTTAATAGCATTGCTTGATTCATCGTCACAATATCTTGCTTTCTAACACACGAGCAAGCCCAAGCCATGGATATAGGATAAATGGTGTAAATAGTGGCACCTAATAAAATAATCGCCAACGTATCAAACCAATCAAATATAAGCATGATGCATGCTGCCAACATGAGCAATGATTCAATTAGCAATACAAGTTGCCGTCCAAATTTGTCTGCACACCAGTTAGCAGGCATTTGCGCAATCACGCCTGATAAAATAAGTAAAATCATCCAATTAGCTACTTGAATATCACTATATCCTAAGTGTGAGTAATAGGCAGGTAAGAGCGAATATAACGATCCAATTAACATTCCTGCAATAACACAACCGGTTAACCCAAGTCGAGAGGATTTATTTAATATCATTGGCATAATGTTAAAGCTACTTTTTTTCCTTTTTGGTAATTTATAATGGGTCAGCAAAATAAATAAAATTGCTAACCCCATTAGTAACATAATCACTAATCCAAAATATAATATGTTTTGCGGAAAATACTGCAACAAAGCTTGCCCTAAAACCGTACCTAGGTAATAAGTGGTTAAATAAACTGCCAGCATTTTTCCTCGCGTACGCACAGGACCAGTGAGTAATATACAACTTTCTATAACCACCCAAGTGACCGCACAAGCAATGCCTATAAAAAATCGCCACATTATCCAGCTATAAAAATTCATTGAAAAACTTAATCCAATGGTTGCAATGGCAAAAATAATGCAACTATAGGTGTATGTGTGCCGAGCATTGAATTTATTAATAAACCAATTGGCGAAAATGGTACCTAGCAAGTTACCAGTAAAATAACTTGATCCGACAAGACCAATTTGCCCAAGCGAAAACTCATTACGCACTAACCACAATGGTACCTGTGTGTTTAATGCCGACAACGAGATTGTTACAAATAGCAAACTCGTTAATAAAATAGGGAATGAATACGAATGTTTCATAATGTTATCGCGTATAATTATGGGTTAAAATTTGCGGGCAATTATAATTTGGTGCTAATTATAAATAATTGTCTGCATTAATTTCGCCCGAGTTGCCGATAAATCGGATTTCTGGTGATAAATTCACCGAGAATTTTTGTAATACACATTTTTTTATATGTCGAGCTAATTCAACCACATCTTGTGCTGTTGCTTGGTCTTTATTAACTAAAACCAATGCTTGTTGTTGATGCACAGCCGCTCCACCTATTTGATAACCTTTAAGACCACACTGTTCAATAAGCCAACCTGCGGCTAATTTTGTTTGATGATTAGCTTGTGGATATATTGGCATGTTTGGATAAATTTCAAGTAGCTTGTCCGCTACAATTTTATCGATCACAGGGTTTTTAAAAAAACTTCCACCATTGCCTAAAACCTTCGGATCTGGCAATTTACTACGACGAATTTCGCATACTTTATCAAATATCATTTTTGCAGTAACAATTTTGGGATCAAAGTTTCGCAATTCCCCATAAGTTAAAATTGGCTGCCACTGTTTTGGTAATTTTATACCAACATTGATAACAGCATAACCTTGTAAATACGCTTTTTTGAAGATGCTTTCACGATATCCATATTGACCATCATTTACAGTGATAATTTTGCCTGTAGCTAGTTCAAGCAGCTCCACATAATCAGCAACTTTTTGAAACTCAACACCATAAGCACCAATGTTTTGAATCGGTGCCGAACCCACACATCCAGGAATTAATGCTAGGTTTTCAAGCCCTGATATATTTTGCTTGATGGTTGTTGATACTAAATCATGCCAAATTTCGCCAGCACCAACTTTCAAATGCCATGTTTGTTCTGTTTCGCTAATGGTGATACCTTTGATGCGATTAACAATAACAATACCATCAAAATCACAGGTAAAAAGTGTGTTACTGCCTTCGCCAATAATCATAATTGGTAAATTTTTGGAGTTATCTTGCCAAGCTTGTTGTAATTGTTCAAGACTGGTTACAGTAACAACTTTTTGCGCAAAAACAGTTAAACCAAATGTATTAGGAATTTTTTGTGTCATTGATAACTACCTTTATTTTTTGTGAAAATAGATGCCAGAAAATCAATCAATTTTTAGGTTATTTTTATAATTTGGAATCTATCGTATTTAATGTTTATATTACCACATTGGTTAGGAGCTGTTGATCCTTTGTATTAATCATAAGCCTCCTTTACATTCTTAGTCACATCATGCAATGTACTAATGCAATCATACTGATATAATTTTTTGCCAACTTATTGTAACGTGTTACTACATTCAATAATGTTTCATTTTTCAGTGATTATCTGTTAACAATTTTCCGAGCATAACAAATTGTTATTATTAGCATTTTGACAAAATTATATTATAACATCATCTTTAATAGCGTCTTTCTATTTTCTTTTATTGAAAGAGCAATTTCTTTTAGCTGTATTTGATATTTTAATTCATTGTTAGACGTGGCAAAGTGCTTAAAATGCAAGTGTTCAGTATACCTAATATGTAGAAAGACGCCTTATCCGTTTTTAAATGTTTGCTAAATAGGTAACAATTATTTTTTCTTGATGATATAGGAGTCATATCGGATATTTGTGATACGAGGTTAGTGCTTTTTTATGTATATTTATTATAGTAGCTTCTCTAACAACTGTGAACAACATGATTTCTGCATATAAATAAAAATTAAATCATTCCTAATAAAGAATAATTTACAGAACATAAAAACTTATCGGTATATTAGTAATGAATTTTAAGTAAATGTTTGCTAAAATATAGCGATTTTTTAATTATTATCTGGAGAATTTTATGGCAGGTCATAGTAAATGGGCCAATACGAAACACCGTAAAGCTGCACAAGATGCAAAACGGGGTAAAATCTTTACCAAAATTATTCGTGAGTTAGTAACTGCGGCAAAATTGGGTGGTGGCGATCCAGCGTCAAATCCTCGATTACGAGCTGCAATGGATAAAGCGTTATCTAATAATATGACCCGTGATACCATGAACCGAGCTGTTGCGCGGGGTGTTGGTGGGGAAGATGATAGCAACATGGAAACAATTATCTATGAAGGTTATGGACCTGCTGGCACAGCTGTAATGGTTGAATGCTTGAGTGATAATCGTAATCGAACTGTGTCCGAAGTACGCCATGCATTTACAAAAACAGGTGGTAACTTAGGTACTGATGGTTCAGTTTCATATTTGTTCACTAAAAAAGGCGTTATTTCATACCCAGCTGGTACTGATGAAGACCAAGTTATGGATGCAGCGCTTGAAGCAGGGGCAGACGACGTTGTGACTTATGATGACGGCGCAATTGACGTATTTACTACACCAGAATCATTTGGTGAAGTAAAAGATGCGCTTGATGCTGCAGGGCTAGTTGCCGAAGCCGCTGAAGTATCAATGATTCCAGCAACAAAAGTCGATCTTGATATTGAATCTGCACCAAAATTATTACGTTTAATTGATATGCTTGAAGATTGTGATGATGTTCAAGAAGTTTATCATAATGGTGAGGTTTCTGACGAGGTTGCTGCAACGCTCTAATGGCCATTATTCTTGGCATCGATCCAGGATCTCGTTTGACGGGTTACGGCGTAATCCATCAAACGGGACGACAACTTACCTACCTTGGTAGTGGATGTATCCGTACTGCTGTTGATGATTTACCTACTCGTTTAAAACGAGTATACGCTGGTGTTAGTGAAATTATTTTACAATTCCAACCTGATATGTTTGCTATTGAACAAGTTTTTATGGCTCATAATGCCGATTCCGCATTAAAGTTAGGTCAAGCAAGGGGAGCTGCAATTGTTGCTGCTGTAAATAATAATTTACCTGTTTTTGAATACGCAGCTCGTTTAGTTAAGCAGAGTGTAGTAGGAACAGGCGCAGCCGATAAAAAGCAAGTACAACATATGGTCAAATTATTATTAAAGTTACCAGCTAGCCCTCAGGCTGATGCCGCTGATGCTTTAGCTATAGCAATTACCCACGCCCATACCAGTCAGCAGTTACTAAAGCATCGCAAGTAAATATAACAAAATTCAATTTACGTATACGCATCTATATAAATAAAAAATGCGCCAAAAAACGGCGCATTTCGTTATTTTAATAGCTCGCTTAAGTTATATATGACCTATAGAACTATACATCAAGGCCATATATGTACCAAAACTAGCTATGTTAGTTATTGCTTTTAAGAACGGTTAACAGGTAACACTGCTTTATTTTTATGTTTTGTAAATAGTTTTGTTACAAATAAAAAGAACAAGGGAACATAAAATATTGCTAAAAATGTTGCTGTCAACATACCACCAATTACACCAGTACCTACCGCATTTTGGCTAGCGGAACCTGCACCGCTATTTAATGCTAGCGGTAACACCCCTAAAATAAAGGCAAACGAAGTCATTAAAATCGGGCGTAAGCGAAGGCGACAAGCTTCAAGTGTAGCATCAATCAATGATTTACCCTCTTTTTCCAAGGCATCTTTGGCAAATTCTACAATCAATATAGCATTTTTAGCAGATAACCCCATTGTCGTTAATAGTCCTACAATAAAGTAAATATCGTTATCAAGCCCTCTAAACATAGTTGCAAATACTGTACCTAAAATCCCAAGAGGAATAACAAATAAGATCGAAATTGGAACTGTCCAACTTTCATACAATGCAGCTAATGATAAAAACACAACAATAATCGAAATAATATAAAGTGTTGTTGTTTGTGATCCTGTCTGACGTTCTTGATAAGATATACCTGTCCAGTCAAAAGTAAATCCTTTTGGCAAATTTTTGGACAGCTCTTCCATCACAGCCATTGCTTGTCCAGAGCTTAGACCTGGAGCGGCTGAACCGCTTATCTCCATTGCTGCCACACCATCATAACGAACCAGTGAAGGAGAGCCATAAGTTTTTGTCGTAGTAGCAAATGCATCATATGGAACCATCTCACCATTTTTATTTTTAACATGCCAATAGCTAAAATCATCTGGTAGCATACGATATGGTGCATCAGATTGTAAGTATACTTTTTTAACTCGGTTATTATAAACAAAATCGTCAATATAAGCAGAACCTAAAGCTGTCGACAATACAGTATTTACTGAATTCACCGAAACACCCAATGCTTGTGCGGCTTCAAAATCAACATTAATTTTGTACTGTGGAACATCTAGCATACTTCCCGGTCTAACTTGTTGCAGTTTAGGATGATGAGAAGCTTGACCCAACATTTGGAAAAATGCGCCTACCAAAGCATCATGACCATAACTAGCCGTATCTTTCAGCACATAAGAAAAACCATTAGCCATACCTAATGCAGGAACAGCTGGTAAGTTGGTAACAATTACCCTCCCCTCGGTTATAGTAGAAGCAAATCCCCAACCGCTAGCGACTAAAGCATTAACTTTTTGATCAGCGCGTTTACGTTGTTCCCAATTTTTTAATCGAACAAAGCCTAGCCCCATATTTTGCCCACGACCAACCATACTAAATCCAGCTACAGTAAATATTTCCTCAACTGAATCAGCTTTTTGCTCAGTATAAAATTTTGCCGTTTTATTTAAAACTGACATAGTTTGCTCTAAAGTTGATCCTGGCGGTAGCTCAACCATAACTAAAAGCACACCCTGATCTTCATTAGGTAAAAAACCAGTAGGTAACCGATTAAAACCAAAGATTAATCCAACTAGAATTAAAGCATAACAAACAAAAGCTATTAATGGATAACGAAAAACTTTTATTACACCTTTTTCATAATGGCGTAAACTTTTTTCATAGAACTCGTTAAACCATTTAAAGAATTTTTTGGTGCCAACAGAACACCAACTAAATAGTGATATAGATTCTAACTTTTCACCTAATGAATTTCTTTTTAATTTACTTTTAGATGGTGCTTTTAAAATTTGAACACAAAGTGCTGGAGTTAATACAATTGCCATCAATACTGATAATGCCATTGCTGTTACAATGGTAATTGAAAATTGGCGGTAAATTCCACCCGCTGCACCTCCATAAAACGCCATAGGAACGAATACTGCAGATAACACGACTGCAATACCAACCAACGCTGAAGTAATTTGTTCCATCGATTTAACGGTTGCATCATAAGGTGATAAACCTTCATCATGCATAATACGTTCAACGTTCTCAATAACAACTATTGCATCATCTACCAACAAGCCTATGGCAAGCACCATTGCAAACATAGATAATGTATTAATCGTAAACCCACAGATATACAAAACAGCAAAAGTTCCTAGCAATACCACAGGTACGGTAATCGTCGGTATAAGTGTCGAACGAAGATTTTGTAAAAAGACATACATTACAATAACAACTAAAATAATAGCTTCAATCAATGTATGTACTACGTTATTAATTGATAATTTTACAAATGGTGTTGTGTCATATGGATAAGCATAGTGAATATCTTCAGGAAAGATTTTTGATAATTCAGCTAATTTTTTATCTACCTGATCAGAAGTTTCTAATTGGTTAGCTCCTGTTGCCAAATAAATACCAAGACCTGCAGATGCTTTACCATCATAATAAGAAATAAAGTTATAATCAGACGCACCAATTTCAACCGTTGCTATATCTTTTAATAAAAGATTAGAACCATCTGTATTTACACGCACTAAAATATTTTGGAATTGTTCGGGTGTTTTTAAACGTGATTGAGCAGTAATTGTCGCATTGAGTTCTTGTCCATCTGTTGATGGTAAGGCACCTAATTGCCCTGCTGTTACTTGCGCATTTTGTGCTTGAATAGCTGCAATGATTTCTTCAATTGATAAATTAAAATAGGTCAATTTATTTGGATCAAGCCAAATACGCATTGCATATTCAGAACCAAACAATTGAGTATCACCTACACCCTGTACACGTCTAATCTGATCTTGCACTGTTGAATAAACAAAATCAGCAATATCAGCTTGTGTTTTTTTAGGATTTGTTGAATAAAAACCCACAACCTTTAAAAAGTTGGTGTTATTTTTTGCAACAGAAACACCATTTTTTTGCACACTTTCTGGTAGCCTTGATTTAATACTCTCTACTTTATTTAACACTTGTACTTGAGCAAAATCGGGATTAGTTCCAGGAGCAAAGGTTAACGTCGTTTGAACAACACCTTGTGCACTACTGGTTGATTTCATATAAATTAGATTATCCAATCCAGTTAAATTCTGCTCAATCAACTGAGTAACAGTATTTTCGATGGTCTGTGCATCGGCACCTGGGTAAACAGCACTAACAGTTACAGCAGGAGGGGCAATGTCAGGGTACTGCTCAACAGCTAGTAGCTTTATACATAAAGCACCTCCTAGCATCATCATGATAGCAATTACCCATGCAAAAACAGGTCTATCAATAAAAAACTTAGCCATAATTCACCTACTCCTGTTTTATTTCATACTGTTTTTTATGATACTGTCTAATTGTTCTTGTGAAAGTGTATTAGGATCCCCGACTTTTTCTACTTTCATAGGTGGAGCATCTTTTTGAGGATTTTCAACAGAAGTTAAATTAAGTAATCCAGTAATAATAACCTCTTCACCAATGTTAATTCCCTTTGTTACAACCCAATAACCACCAACTCCTGTGTATACTTGAATATCTTGCCGATACTCTACTGTATTATCAGGTTTCAAAATTTTTGCAGTATATTGCCCCAACTTATTGCTGGTAATTCCTTGCTGTGGAACAAGCACTGCATTTTTGATATAGCCTAATGTCAACTGAGGCTTAACAAACATGCCAGGTAAAATTTTCCCTTCACTATTTGTAAATTGTGACCGCAAAGTTACTGTACCCGTTGTTTCATTTACAGTCATATCAGAAAATTTTACACTACCTGGATAAGCGTATTTAGAACCATCATTGAAGTATAATTCGACATTATTACCTTTTACTGGTTCATAAATTACGTTTTCATCCTGAATATATTTATTATAACGAGTAGCCGCTTCTGTCATATCGACATAAATTGGGTCTAGTTGTTGAACTAGTGCAAGTGGTGTCGATTGACCTGCCGACACTAATGCCCCTTCAGTCACACTTGATTTACCTATATACCCATCAATTGGTGAATACACTTTTGTATATTCTAAATTGACTTTAGCTGTATGCTCAGCTGCTTGTGCAACTAATACTGCAGCTTCAGCCTGTTTAGCATCTGCAGCTGCTTTATCGTAATTTTGTTGGCTGATTGATTTAGTGTTTAATAATCCAGCGTAACGCTTAAGAGTAAGTTGAGCAATATTTGCATTCGCTTTAGCGCTAGCAACACTTGCTACCGCACTATCATAATTAGCTTGATAAATAGCTGGATCTATTTGATAAAGAGATTGTCCAGCCTTAACATTCGAACTTTCGTCAAACTCGCGTTTTAAGACGATACCACCTACTTGAGGCCTAATTTCAGCAATTTGAGATGCAACAACCCTACCTGGTAAACCAATTTTTAATGTGTAATTCAATGGTTCCACTTTAAATACAGTTACCTTCGGTAATTTATTATTACCATTTTTTGAATTGCCATTATCACAACTTGTTAATAAAAGTAGGCTAGCACACGCCACAGGCAAGGCTAATAATAGCTTGTTAAATCTCATATAAAAATAACCTCAGTAAACTTAATAATTATTTTAATTTTTAATAATTGATCTTAGTTAAAAGTAATCGGCGATTTTACAAAAAATATGCATAGATTGTAAGTATCTTTACAAGTTAATAGCACAGAGTTCTAAAAAATAGCTAGTTAGATTATGATACTAAAAAAAAGTATTGCTAATTATGATTATTGCTACAAATAAAGTAATATAGAGTAATTGATTTTTTGTGCTATAAAGTATCTTAAATAAAATGTTATACTACAAATATCAAATATGGTTGCTTTAATAAATATTAATTCATATTGCTAATAAAGAATAAAAAATTTACATTACTGTACTCCGCAATCACTTTTTCAAAAGATGATTGAATAATTTGAGTCTATATTTAATTTAATACAGAGATGGTTATTATGGATAATTTACGTATTGTTCTAGTTGTTGTTGCATCCTTGGTCATTATTGCATTGCTCATCCATGGGTTTTGGATCAATAAAAAAGAACGTTCTTCGCTTTTTAGTTCAAATAAAAAAGGAAAATTTGAACAAAATACTCAACAATATCAAAACTATTCTATGAATGACATAGAAGAAGATGATGATGTTATCTTACTCAAACCTAAAACAACAAAAAGCAGTGAAACCGTTGAAAACGATGTAATTATTAATGAACTCACAAAAAAGCAAGAGAAAATACCTCAACAAGAAGATTTATTTGTTGATAATAACGACAAACAAGAGATTAATACTGAAACAACGAAAGAACCAGCTGTCAATGTTGAACTTGATCTTTTTGAGGATGAACAACAACCTGATTTAATTCTTACAACGAAAGAAAAACCATCAGATACTAATAATGAAATTAAACATAACGAGGAACCCAAAAAACTAAATATTGACACTGAACAATCCACAACCGAAATTATTGTATTAAATATCACAGGCATTAACGGAAAATTATTACAAGGTGATGTGTTACTCGCTAGCATTATGCAATCTGGTTTTCAGTTCGGTGATATGAGAATTTTTCACCGCCATGTAGATCCTGCGGGTAATGGAGCAATATTATTTAGTTTAGCCAATATGGTGACACCTGGATATTTGGATCCCGATACAATGCATGAATTTACCACACCTGGTGTGTCTATTTTTATGGTTGCGCCTACAGAGGGTAACAATCAGCAAAACTTCAAATTAATGTTGCAAACAGCACAACGCATAGCTGACGATGTCAACGGTGTAGTATTAGATGATGAACATCATATGCTAACCCCTCAAAAAATAGACAGTTATAAAGAACGTATTAAAAAGGTCAGTAACGAAATTTAACCGTAGTCTTTTCAGCAAATCTTTTAAAAAATTCCACCAACTTGGATTGGTGGATAAAAATGAATATAACCTATTTATAATATTCTCCCAAACCTTCGTTTTAATAAGAGCATATAACCATGTCGCTACATAATGAAACAAAAAATTCAGTAAATACACCTGAATTGAATAAAGACATAGCGAAGCAATTGACTTCACTACGCAACCTAATTAGACATCATGAATACTGTTATTATGTCCTTGATACACCAGAAATTCCCGATGTTGAATATGATAAATTAATAAAGCAACTACAAACATTAGAACAGCAAAACCCAGATCTTATTACTCCCGACTCACCAACCCAACGAGTTGGTGGTTCCCCATTAGCCCAATTTGCATCCATTAAACATGAAATACCTATGCTATCACTAGATAATGTCTTTGATGATGCTAGCTTTATTGCATTTAACAAACGAGTTAAAGATCGTCTTCATTTAAACGATGCTGAACAGGTTGAATATTGTTGTGAGCTCAAACTTGACGGACTTGCTGTCAGTCTTCTTTATGAAAATGGTCGTTTTATACAAGCAGCAACACGAGGAGATGGTACAACAGGAGAAGACATAACAGCCAATGTAAAGACTATCAAAACAATTCCACTAGTTCTAAGAGGCGATAACATCCCTTCTAGATTAGAAGTTCGAGGAGAAGTCTTTATGACACATAAAGGCTTCGAAAAACTCAACGCAGATGCAGAAAAGCATAACGAAAAAGTATTTGCCAATCCACGTAATGCAGCCGCTGGTTCATTAAGACAATTAGATCCTAAAATTACAGCAAAAAGACCATTAGCATTTTTTTGTTATGGTGTTGGTATTGTCGAAGGTACCACATTACCTGACACTCATTACGATCGTTTAATGCAATTTAAAGCTTGGGGGTTACCAGTTAGTAATAAAGTACAAAAACGCCAAGGGGTGCAAGCCGCTCTAGATTATTTTAAACTAATTGGTGAACAGCGTATGTCATTAGATTTTGATATCGATGGTGTAGTAATTAAAGTTAATAGTATTGAACTACAAAATCAGCTTGGATTTGTTGCTCGAGCACCAAGATGGGCCACAGCATTTAAATATCCGGCTCAAGAAGAAATTACAAAATTAAATAAAGTAGACTTTCAAGTTGGGCGAACAGGTGCAATTACTCCTGTAGCAAGGCTTGAACCTGTATCAGTTGCTGGCGTTATTGTGAGCAATGCGACATTACATAATAGCGATGAAATAATCCGATTAGGTATCCGTGAGGGTGACTATGTAACAATACGCCGAGCTGGTGACGTTATTCCTAAAATAGTAGCCGTCATAGTGGATAGAAGACCCGCCGACACAAAAGAAATCATCTTCCCGACACACTGTCCTATTTGTGGCTCGCAAATAGTTCGAGACGAAGGTGCAGCGATATCACGCTGTGCTGGAGGTTTGATTTGCCCAGCACAACGAAAAGAAGCCTTAAAGCATTTTGTTTCACGGCGAGCAATGAATGTTGATGGTATGGGAGAAAAAATTATTGAACAACTAGTTGATAAAGAATATGTCAAAACACCAGCAGATTTATATAAACTAAATCTACCAACGCTATGTAGTTTAGATAAAATTGGGGAAAAATCTGCCAATAACTTATTAAATGCACTAGAGGTATCTAAAAATACTACATTAAGCCGTTTTATATTTGCGCTTGGAATTCCGAATGTTGGTGAAGTTACTGCCGAAAATCTTGTTAACCAACTTGGTAGTTTATCAGCAATTGAGAATGCCTCACTAGAGAAACTACAATCAGTAAACGAAATTGGTGCCGTCATTGCAGAAAGCATTATTGACTTTTTTCAAGAACCACATAATCGCAATGTAATTGAACAACTAACCAGTAATGAAGTAGGCATTCACTGGCAAGATGTCATTCCACAGGTACAAGAGATCGCCATTAACTCACCTTTTTCAGAAAAAACTGTAGTATTAACTGGTACATTGTCGGTTTTAACACGAGATGAAGCCAAAGATAAATTAAAGCAACTAGGCGCCAAAGTAACAGGCAGTGTTTCGAAAAACACTGATCTAGTCATTGCAGGAGAAGCAGCAGGCTCTAAACTTAATAAGGCTCAAGAACTAGGAATAAAAGTTATTGATGAGCAAGAATTAATAAATTTACTTGATCAGTAAATATCAAATCTACTGGTACTTATTAGTAAATTGATTAGAATAACAATTATCAAATAACAAGGAGGAAATTATGCCTTTACTAGACAGTTTTAAAGTTGATCACACAAAAATGAAAGCACCCTTTGTACGAATTGCAAAAACAATGGTGACCCCAAAAGGTGACAGCATTACTGTGTTTGATCTACGCTTTACCATTCCAAATAAAGACAACCTTCCAGAAAAAGGAATTCATACATTAGAACATTTATTTGCTGGTTTTATGCGCGATCATCTTAACAGTGATAAAGTTGAAATAATCGATATTTCACCAATGGGATGTCGTACAGGCTTTTATATGAGCTTAATTGGCAAGCCCAATGAAGCACTAGTTGTAGATGCATGGCTAAAATCAATGCATAACGTATTAAATGTAAAATCACAAAATCAGATTCCTGAATTGAATGAGTATCAATGTGGTACCTATAAAATGCACTCATTAGATGAAGCTAAAGCCATTGCTGAACAAATTATAAAATCTAGCATTAGCATATGCCATAACGATGAAATCGCATTAACTGATGAACAACTTGCCCAAATTAATAATCACTAGGAGATATCTATGCCTAATGTCGTTATAGATTTTTTAGAAGGCCGCACTATAGAGCAAAAAAGAGAAATGGCAAAACGCGTAACTAATGCCATCGTTGAAACCCTTAACTGTAAACCAGAAGCAGTACAAATCATAATGCACGAATTATCTAAAGATCAGATTGCTAATGGTGGTGTGCTACGCAGCGATAAAAATTGATTTTAAAGGTGCCAAATAATTGGCAATTATCACATAAACCTAAATTAAAATTTTTCTCTTATTATCAAGTAACAAAAAACTCAAAATAATATTTTCTATTTTGAGTTTTTATTTCAACATTTTTACTATTTCGGATAAATTCAATTACAAACCAATAAGTTCTCTTGGTTAACTTAAATTTTTAGTGATTGCAATTATAGTGATGCAAATGAAGTAAGTGTCCCATTTTATTTGCTTTTGTTTCTAGATAATGTTCATTGTTTGGATTTCCACCAACTTCCAATGGCACCCGTTGTATAATTTTAATTCCTGATTGTTCAAGCACTCGTATTTTCTCGGGATTGTTGGTTAATAAGCGAATTTGTGATACGCCTAATAAAGTCAGCATATCTGCGCATAGAGTAAAATCTCGTTCATCTGCTGCAAACCCCAATTGCTCATTAGCTTCAACCGTGTCCAAGCCTTGATCTTGTAGCGCATAAGCTCTGATTTTATTCAATAAACCAATATTACGTCCTTCTTGCCGGTGATAAATTAAAATCCCTTTACCCTCCTTTGCAATTTGTTTTAAGGCTGCTTCTAACTGAAAACCACAATCACAGCGTAAGCTAAAAAGCGCATCGCCTGTTAAGCATTCAGAATGAATTCTTGTGAGAACTGGTGTATCGCCAGATATATCACCAAATACTAATGCCGCATGATCCTTTTTTGTTGCAATTTCTTCAAATCCAACAATAATGAAACACCCCCAAGGCGTCGGCAATTTCGCTTGTGCAACACGTTTTAATTGCATTATTATCTCCATTTTCAATAAGGATAAATAAGATTTTATAAAAATAAATTTATCTTCTATGCTAAAATATTAAGCAAAAGCAATTTATACTTAATTGAGTTTATAAATGAGGTTAGTAATAAAAAAAACAATAGCCCTATTGGCTATTTACTTAGCTGTTCCTTTTACTATTATAGCCATAAATTGGCATTGGCAACCAGCATCCTTAAATAATACATCTAAATGTTTATTTTTAATAACTGAAACAGCAAGTTTTCCTTGGGGAATTATCACCTCAACAATTTTATTCATTGTATTTTGTCTGCTATTACCCCAAAAAACAAAAAAAAGAATCATATTATTATGGTTGCTTCTTGTGAGTGCAATATTAAGTGGGCAAATAATTAAAAGCTTTTTAAAATCACAAACCGCTGAATCACGGCCTTATGTACTTTGGATGGCTCAGGAATATAATATTAGTGATCAACAATTTTATTCGAAATCACGTTCAGAAAGAAAAGAAATTATTCATCAATTATTTAACAATTCATCAACAATCCCCAGTTGGTTATCAAGCCACTGGCAAAATGAAACGGGATATGCTTTTCCTTCTGGGCATACCTTGTTAGCTGTAACTTGGGCACTATTGGCCTTAATATTACTAAAATTTAGACAACATTATGTGATAGTATCTTCTATCATTATTTGGTCAATATTAATTGAATTAAGCCGGTTATTATTAGGCATGCATAGTCCTATTGATCTAATAACAAGTATATTAATCGCATGGATAATCTCATTAATTTGCTATTTTTATGCTAGAAAATGGCATATAGTAGACAAATGATTATTAAATATTTTGAGAAAGTAACATTTACAACAAACAATATTATTTTTAGGCAATATAGTTAATAATCTAATTAACCAAATGCAAAAAGAAATTATAAGAATAGAAGAGTATAATAAACGAAAGAGTTTAACTAAAACAAAAAAAAGAAAGGTCAACATTATGAAATTTGTTATATCAATTTTATTGATAATTATCATCTTTGCCATCTCAATAGCAATAGGATCGGCTAATGATCAAATAGTAACCTTCAATTATTTGGTAGCTAAAACTGAAACCCGCTTATCAGTCTTATTAGCTATTTTATTTGGTTCGGGGTTTATTGTTGGTTGGATATTAACCGGCATTTTCTTTCTAAAATCTAAATTACAGCACTCATCAACAAAACGTAAACTAAATAAATTACAAAAAAAATATGATGAAGGCATGGCTAATAACCAGCAAATAAACACAACTAAAACTAATTAAGAATAGGTTACTATGTTTGAACTGTTATTTTTGTTACTTCCTATTGCCGCCGCATACGGTTGGTATATGGGTGACAGAAATGCAAAACAGAAACATCTAAATCAATCTAATCGACTATCTCGTGAATATGTTGATGGTTTGAATTTTCTTTTATCAAATCAAAAAGACAAAGCTGTCGATCTTTTCTTAGACATGTTAAAAGAAGACGATGGCACACTTGAGGCGCATTTAACATTAGGTAACTTATTCCGCTCTCGGGGTGAAGTTGATCGTGCTATCCGCATTCATCAAGCGCTATTAGAAAGCTCATCTTTAACATTTGAACAAAGACTATTAGCTATTCAACAACTAGGTAGAGATTACATGGTTGCAGGCTTTTACGATCGTGCTGAAGAGACATTTTTGCAATTAATTGATGAAGAAGAATTTCAACAACATGCATTACAACAACTTATTATCATATATCAATCAACCAGTGAATGGATAAATGCCATCAACATGGCAACTAAATTGGTTAAACTTGGTAATATAAAATACAAAACCGATATTGCACAATTTTATTGTGAATTAGCGTCAATAGCGATTGATAATGATGATCTTGATAAAGCCAATAGCCTATTACAAAAATCAGCAATTGCAGACACTAAATGTGCTCGTACTTCACTCATGTTGGGGCAAGTTCTTATGGTACAAAACAAAACAGAGCAAGCTATCAAATCTTTTCAGCAAATATTACAGCAGGACAAAGCTTTTATTGGCGAAGCATTACCTGCATTAAAAGAGTGCTACCTAAAGCTAAATAATCAATATGAATTTCAAGAATTTTTACAAATATGTGTCGATCAAGATACAGGTAATGTTGCTGAATTAATGCTTGCTGATGTTATCGAAAAAGAAAAAGGTCTAGACGCCGCACAATATTATATGTATCGAGAATTACTGAAACACCCTAATTTAAAAGGGTTCTATCGATTAATGAATTATCATGTTGCTGATGCAGAACAAGGTAAAGCTAAAGAAAGCCTTTTACTTTTACGCAACATGGTTGGCGAACAAATAAAAGCAGTACCCAATTATCGATGCCAGAAATGTGGATTCACAGTTAACTCACTCTACTGGTTATGCCCGGCTTGCCGTTCGTGGTCAACAATAAAACCTGTTCGTGATTTTGAACAACATTAAAATAAACAAAGAAGAGATTTTTATGTTTTTAATTGATTCTCACTGTCATTTAGATAGTTTAGACTTTAGTACTAAATCCATCAAAGATGTTTTACAAGAAGCTATCAACAATAGCGTTAAACATTGCCTAAGCGTGGCAACAACACTATCTGGCTATGAATCGATGAAACATAAGCTTATACCTTATCAAAATCAATGCTCTTTCTCATGTGGGATTCATCCACTTAATCTTGATGACGAAACCTACGATGCCGAACGCTTTCAAACTTTAGCACAAGAAGACAACGTCATTGCACTTGGTGAAACGGGGCTTGATTATTACTACCAACAAGACAACTTAGAACTACAACAAACTATATTTAAAGAACATATCCGATTAGGGCGAAAGCTAAGCAAACCCGTTATTGTCCATACACGTAATGCTAAAGATGACACTTTAAGAATTTTAAAAAATGAGCATGTCCACTCTGGTGTTTTGCACTGTTTTACAGAAGATATCGAAACAGCAAAACAATTATTGGATCTTGGTTTTTATATTTCCTTTTCAGGAATTATCACCTTTAAAAATGCCGAGGCTCTACGGGAAGTTGCGAAATATGTTCCACTTGATCGTATTTTGATCGAAACTGACTCACCTTATCTTGCTCCCGTACCATATCGAGGTAAAGAAAACCAACCTGCTTATGTTCGTGTAGTTGCGCAATATTTATCTGCTTTAAAAGGTGTTTCTTTAGAGGATATAGCCCAAAAAACCACCCATAATTTTTGCCAGTTATTCAATCTTCAAGGAAAATTAAATGAATTATAAATTAACTATTGATTGGGATGATTTTTTAAGAAAATTTTGGCAAAAAAAACCGGTAATCTTACGCAAGGCATTTGTTAATTTTATTGATCCCATAACACCAGACGAATTAGCTGGTTTAGCGATGGAAGAAGAAATTGATAGCCGAATTGTTTCTAATAAAGATGGTGTTTGGGATGCTAAATTCGGACCATTTACTCAATTCAATAACTTAGGTGAAGATCATTGGAGTTTGCTAGTACAAGCCGTTGACCATTGGCATGAACAAGCAGCGACCTTACTTAAACCGTTTAAATGCCTTCCACAATGGCAATTTGATGATCTAATGATTTCTTACGCAACCCAAGGCGCTGGAGTTGGACCTCATATTGATAATTATGATGTATTTATTATTCAAGGCATGGGTAGCAGGCGTTGGCAAGTTGGCAATTGCGATCCAAATTATAAACAATTTAATGCACACAAAGCATTATTACATGTCGAAGAATATCAACCAATCATTGACGAAGAGCTCACCACAGGCGACATTCTATACATTCCAACAGGTTGTCCGCATAATGGTATATCAATTGGTGAATCATTAAGTTATTCCGTTGGCTTTATGACACAAACATCACAACAACTATTAAGTAGCTTTGCTGATTATGTCATTGATAACCTACCAATTAGTATTTATTATCAAGATCCAGATTTAAAGCTACCTAATGATCCTCATCGCGTTCAACCTTATGAACTAACAAAGGTACAAGATCAAATTATTGATCTAATCAAAACACCTTCATTATTTAACGATTGGTTTGGTAGACACATTACTTTACCAATGCACGATCTAAATATTGTTCCAGTTGAACCACCATACAATTATGAAGAATTTGAATCATTACTAAAAGCTGGTGCAAAGCTACACCGTGTACTAAGCATTCGAATCTTTAAAGTAGGTGATTTTGGCTATATTCATGGTGAAAAAATTGACTTACCAATGCCTATCATAGATCTACTTTGTGAAAATGAAACACTATATTACGAACAGTTGCAGGATAAAAACACACTTAAAGTCATGCTTGATCTTGTCAACAAAGGTTATTGGTACTTTGCTGAAGATTAAATAAATCAACTGCCGATAACAAAATCGGCAGATAAAACGACTGTTCAGGGCATTAAGCTTGGCTTTTTACTAGTTTTAAGTATATACTTGCCCCGCTTTAATTTACCCTCCGTTTAATCACAAATTAAACATCATAAAACGCAAATTTTAAGTAACATCTATTTTTAAAAACTAGAGGTATACATGAAAACTGAAGCAAACACAGCCTTGCAAGCAGAAAGTGAAAACGAACATACAACCCCGTATCAAAAAAGAACCCTTTTTGCATCCACTGTCGGTTACGCACTTGATGGCATGGATATGATGATTTTAGGTGTATGTTTTAGTCTAATCTCGACTAGCTTTAACCTAACTAAGGCCGACTTAGGAACCTTAACATCAGTAACCTTACTTGGCGCAGTATTAGGTGGTATTTTATTTGGTATCCTTGCCGATAAATATGGTCGAGTAAGAGTCTTTTCATGGACTATTTTAATATTTTCTCTTTTCACCGGGTTATGTGCAATTTCACCTAACTATGAATGCTTTTTAATATTTCGCTTTTTAAGTGGACTTGGTCTTGGTGGTGAATTTGGAATTGGTATGACTCTAGTTTCTGAAAGCTGGCCTAAAAATAAACGCTCAAGAGCAACATCTATTGTAGCATTAGGCTTTCAAGTAGGTATCATCTTAGCCGCATTAACCGTTAATTTTATTGGTGAAATTTATGGTTGGCGCTGGGCTTTTGCCATGGGAGTACTGCCAGCTCTATTTGTTGCTTGGACACGTAAAGGTCTAAAAGAACCAGAAATCTGGCAAAATTTAAAAGCTCAAAATAAAAATAAAATAGCCATTGGTAAATTATTTAAAAATCCTCGAACCGTAGCAACTACAATAGGTTTAACTATTGCCTGTGCAGTACAAAATTTTGGTTTTTATGGGCTCATGGTTTGGATGCCAAATATGATTGCAACTGAACTCAAATTGCCATTCAAAAATACAATGTTCTGGACCATTTCAACAACAATTGGTATGTCATTAGGGATCTTAATTTTTGGTTGGTTATGTGATAAATTTGGTCGCCGTCCTTCTTATATCCTATTTTTATTCGTTTCGGCAGTTTCAATTTGGTTTTATTTTCATCAAACTGATATGTTTATATTAATCATATTTGGTTCAGCAATTGGCTTTTTTGTAAATGGCATGATGGGCGGATATGGTGCATTACTTGCTGAACATTACCCAACAGATGCCCGTTCAAGTGCTGAAAATATTATTTTTAATGTAGGTCGAGGAATTGCAGGAATATCGCAAGTTTTAATTGCATATTTAGCTACTGTTTATTCAATTAGCTACGCATTAGCTTTACTGTCTGCTGCTTATTTATTATCAGCGGCTGCATTTGTATTTTTAATACCCGAAACAAAAGGTAAAGAACTAGAATAACTCAAAAAAAACAGGGGAAATCACCCTGTTTTATATCACATTAATAAATTATATCAAAAATTAAAACAAACTACTTTAGTTAGCAGTACAAGAAGCTGGTGTCAATTTAACACTAAATAATTGCTCATCATTTATATAATAATTATGACTAACACCATTTGGGAATGCATCCCTAAGTTGTTTAACTTGTGAGCTATTACTACAATAAAGTGTTTTTAGACTTTCTGTCGTCATTTTTTGAGTATCAGGAATTGATAACTCATCTTTTGAACTATCAATTACATATTTATAATTAATTAAATCATTATCTTTAGTTATATCAATCAAATTAGTTTTTGCATCAACTTTAACTGGAAGCATTTTTTTTGCTTCGTTAATAATAGTTTCTTGCAAACGACTTAATTCAGTATTTTTTGAAGAATCACCAACTGCTTTATTAGCATCAGATTTTGAATTATCACAACTACAAAGAACCAAGCTTATCAAAATTGCTGACACTGTTTTTAAACTTTTCATTATTATTCCTTTGAGTAAATTTTATAAATTACATATCGACCACTTATTTAAAAAGTGGTCAATAAATTGTAAAATATCAGTGAAAAAAGTACATAAAAAAATTTACAATTTAAAACAAAAAATAAATAAAAATAAGCTTTAATAAGCCCCACCCATTTAGTGCTGATGATTTCTACTATTTTTTAAGTTGATTAATGGTTATTTAGAATCACAATCACTCGGTTTCAAATCAAACGACATAATTTTCTCATTTTCAAGATAATAATTATGACTTACTCCATTTGGAAATATGAGTTTCAACGCTTCAACATTTGGGTCATTACCACAATATAAAGTAACTATCGTGTTTAATACAGATTGCTGATTTTGCTTTAGCAATATCACATCTTTAGGCAAACCTTTTATAATATATTTATAAATAAGTTTATTGTTATCTTTTGATATGTCATTGAACATCGTAAATTTATCAATCACAATGGGTAACTTTTCTTTTATACCTGCAACAACCGAATCTTGAGCAAAACTATAATCACCATCTTTTTGCTCATTAAATTCTTTGATTTTTTCAGGTGTTGATTGAGCAATAATATTTTGTCCTCTTTCAACAATATCCATATTCTCTTGAATACTAGTTCGCTGAGTACCCATAACTTTTGCTTCTGAATTATTAAAACCAAATAATATTATTCCCATTAACATCACAAATGTTACTTTCATGCCTTTCATGTTTATTCCTACCCAAGCTAATTCATCACTACCTGATATCTTTTAAAAGATAAAACTATAAAAATACAAAAACAGTAATAATAATAATACTAATTAATCTTTAAAAGAGCTGTAAAAGAACTCTATTAAGAAAGAGCGTCCAAAATAAAAAGGGCTTCAATCAGCCCTTTTATATTAATAAAATTTAACTATTTATCCAAATTAATAAAAATATATTTAATCATCATCATCACAATCACTTGGTTTTACATCTACTGAAAATACCTTATCATCATTGATATAATAATTATGGTTAGCTCCTCTAGGGAATACTAATCTTAAAGTCTTCATGCTAGAATCATCACCACAATAAAACTCAACCAATTTATCTTGTAAACTCTTTTGACTAGTTTTAGCCTGTAATGTATCTTTAGTGATATTATTCACAATATATTTATAATTAATTACATTGCCATCTGACGATACATCAACTAAAGTTACACTTGAATCAATTGTTGCAGGTAATTTTGTTTTAATTGCCTTGATCATCAAACCTTGAGCAACATTATAATTACCTTCTTCAATCTTATTAAGCATCTCATCTTTTTCTGATTTTGTTTGTTGATACAAATCTTTAGCTTTATCACTAATGGCTGAGCTTACTTGCTTAACTTGGTCCTCAATTTTTGCATTTAATTGGCTAGCCTTATCACCAATTTCTGAGCTTAATTGATTGGCTTTATCGCTAATTTCTGCACCTGCTTGATTGGCCTTGTCACTTACTTCTGAACTTATTTGTTTGGCTTGTTGTTTAATATCATCAGTTTTTGATTTTGAATTATCACAATTGACTAAAAAAAGCCCTAACACTACTAAAGTGATCACTTTAAAAAGTTTCATTTTTATTCCTTTTTTATTTAATTTTTTGACTACCATGAATTAACTCATAACAACTATTTTATTTTAAAAGTTAATTTTATCTAATGTTAATAGTAAAAGAGTTTAAATAAACTCTTTTACTATAACAAATATCAATTAGTTAATATGCATACCGCCTGTAACACCATAAGTTTCGCCAGTTGTATAACTTGATTCTTCAGATGCTAAGTGCACATAAACACCAGCAAGTTCAACAGGTTGACCAGCTCGTTGTAAAGGAGTTTGTTTACCAAATTCAGGAATAGCGTCACTTGGTTGACCACCACAAATTTGTAATGGTGTCCAAACTGGACCTGGGGCAACAGAATTTACACGAATACCTTTATGACCTAATTGTTTAGCTAATCCACGTGTAAATGCGATAATAGCTGTTTTTGTTGAAGCATAATCTAATAAATTACTGCTAGGTTGATAAGCCTGAACAGATGAAGTTGTAATAATGGTTGATCCTGGTTTTAAGTAACCTAAAGCCGCTTTAGTTAACCAAAAAAGCGAAAACACATTAACTTCAAAGGTTTTCTTAATTTGCTCGGTAGTAAGTTCCATAATATCTTCAACAGCAACCTGCTTACCAGCAACCAGTGTCAAATTATCCAATCCATCTAATTGATGGTGTGCCTCTTCAACTAATTTTTTACAAAAAGTCTCGTCACTCAAATCACCGGGGATCAATACAGCTTTGCGCCCAGCCGCTTGAATAACCTTAGCAACATCTTCCGCGTCTTTTTGCTCGAAAGGAAGGTAATTTATTGCTACATCCGCACCTTCTTTAGCATAAGCAATCGCTGCCGCTCGACCAATACCAGAATCGCCACCAGTAACAAGCATTTTACGTCCTTCTAGGCGTCCATGGCCTTGATAGCTTTTTTCACCACAATCAGGGGTTGGGGTCATTTCACACTGTAAAGCTGGTGCAACTTGTGTTTGTTTTGGGAACTTATCATGATGATATTTGGTAAGTGGATTATAGATTTGTTTGCTCATAATTTTCTCCTAAGTTAAACATGTATTTGAAAACAAATTCAATATAACTTAAATAAAATCAATTAATAATCACAAAATCCTATTGATAAACCTATTTTAATCTTTAAAATAACTAATTAATTCAATAAATTATATTTACTGACAACAAAAATTAGAATATTCTTTTTTAAACTTAATAGCATTGCTCAATATCATCCCCAAAGATTTTTAAACAAACAAAAACTGAGGCTAATAATAAACAAAGGCGGCTTTCTATGATTGGCTTGGTGAGGTCATTGAAATTAGTAAAGCCGAAACCTTAAATATTGCATAATCTTGCACTGAACTAAGTGTATCAAATTAACATATACGAAGCTAGTAAAAGAAAATTTAAAAAACAGATTGCTTTTATTTACAACATATTGATTTTAGATAAATTATTATGATTTTTTTATTATTTATATTGTAGTGATAGTTAACACCATTTAGAAAATTTTTTAAGCTCATTCATCTCATTACTATTTTCACAATATGCGTTAAGTAATTTTTGAAGGATTGGATCATTGACTGAACTTTGAGAATCATTAAGATCACCATTTTCCAAATCCGCGGTAGACGTATCTTGTGAAGTTTTTTAGCGTTATCAAAGTTTATTAAAACCAATTTAAAAATAACAAAAATAATTAGTTGCAATATTTCCATACTGATATCTTTTTTTAATTATTTGATATTTCTTTATATTACTTATATTTATTTTTTATACACTGACATTGCAAAAACATCAGACCAAACTATTAAAACCGATATTTTTATACTAAAACACAGTGTTTCCTGAAACTTTTTCACAAACTATTTGTGCTAAATAGCAAAAGCAATAAAAAACTGTTGCACTTTTTTTAAAAACGAGTATTTTGTTAAAAATATTTTAAAAAATGATAAAAAGTTAATCATCCAACATTATGAAATTTTCACTCAAAATCGTCCTCATCAATATCATTGTCAGCGTAGTCATTATTCCTGCGCGGGGGCGTTTTTGAATAAAAAATATGTTTATACATAAATCAGAAAACCCCCGCTCCCCAAAAGCGGGGGTTTTTTTATGGTTAATGGACAAGTAAAGTACAAGCGAGGAATAAATGTTAGGAACACAGTGGATAGTAAAAACCTTAAAAGAAAAAGGTGTAACCACCGTTTTTGGATATCCTGGTGGACAAATTATGCCTCTATACGATGCACTTTATGACGGGGGTATTGAACATGTACTATGTCGTCATGAACAAGGTGCTGCCATGGCGGCTATTGGTTACGCTCGTGCAACAGGAAAAACTGGTGTTTGCATTGCTACCTCGGGTCCTGGTGCAACAAATATCATTACAGGTCTTGCTGATGCTTTGATTGATTCAGTGCCGATTGTTGCTATAACGGGTCAAGTACCAACCAAACTTATTGGTACAGATGCCTTTCAAGAAGTTGATGTTTTGGGATTATCTCTAGCTTGCACCAAACACAGTTATTTAATAGATGATGCACACGATTTACCCAATATATTAGAAGAGGCGTTTAACTTAGCCAATTCGGGAAGACCGGGACCAATATTAATTGATGTTCCCAAAGATATACAGCTTGCAAACCTAGATTATCATAACTATTTAACACCATCCTCATTAAAAATTGCACAGAATAAAACTCAACTATACCCAATCTTGCCTGATGATATAAAACAAGCCAAACAAATGATCACCCAAGCCCAAAAACCAATGCTTTACATTGGTGGAGGTGTTGGGCTTTCAGGAGCAATATCCGAACTTAGAAACTTTATGGAATTAACACAAATTCCAAGTGTATCAACATTAAAAGGGCTTGGTGTTGCCGATATTAATAATCCCTATTATTTAGGATTAGTCGGCATGCATGGAACAAAAGCAGCCAATTTAGCAGTGCAAGAGTGTGACCTACTAATTGCCCTAGGAGTACGATTTGATGACAGGGTTACCGGCAATCTTAATGAATTTGCACGACATGCTAAAGTACTTCATATTGATATTGATCAAGCTGAAATCAACAAATTACGCCAAAGCCATTTAGGATTACAAGGCGATATAAGGCAAGTTTTACCACGAATAAATCAAACAGTTTCAATTGATAAATGGCATAAAAAAATTAATCAATTAAAAGCACAACATCCAACTCGCTATGATCACCCCAGTGAAGCTATTTATGCACCAACTTTATTAAAAACTATCTCTGAGCGAAAATCAGCTAATACTATTGTCACTACCGATGTGGGACAACACCAAATGTGGACAGCACAACATATGTGCTTTAATCACCCTCAAAACTTCATTACATCAAGTGGACTTGGCACAATGGGATTTGGTTTACCATCGGCCGTTGGCGCACAAATGGCAAGACCCAATGACTGTGTAATTTGTGTATCAGGTGATGGATCTTTCATGATGAATGTCCAAGAATTAGCCACTATAAAACGTAAAAAATTGCCAATAAAAATCGTATTAATTGATAATCAACGCCTAGGTATGGTTCGCCAATGGCAAGAATTATTTTTTAACGAAAGATACAGCGAAACAAATTTATCAGATAATCCCGACTTTTTAATGCTAGCTAAAGCATTTGATATACCTGGGCAAACTATCAACAAAAAGTCACAAATCGATACTGCGCTCGATAACCTATTTAATTCAAAAGGTGCTTATCTTTTACATGTATGCATAGATGAATTAGAAAACGTATGGCCACTGGTACCACCTGGAGCAGCAAACGAAAACATGCTAGATAGAAGTTGTGAGGAGTAAGCAATGAACGAACAAACACAATACCAATTAGTCATAAAAGCTTATGACAAATTGGGGGCACTTGAACGTATATTACGGGTTATCCGTCATCGGGGTGGTCATATTAAATCAATGCAAATGCAAACGGTTGAAAACAACATACTAATTATGACATTAATATTAACCACCGAAAGAGCGTTTTCGACACTACAAAATCAAGTATCAAAATTAGAAGATGTAATAGTAATTGAGTAATAATAATCTCAAACAACTTATTATTAAATAATAAGTTAAATCAAAGATGGTAAATAATTTAACAGTTAAATAAACAAATAAGTGTAGTATAATGCTTGACCGTTAAAGCAAAAATACCGAAAGCAAAGTACATACTTAACAAATTAAAAAATAAAGAGGGAAACAAAATGAGTTCTACAGCAAAATCTGATTATATTTGGTTGAATGGTGACATGATTCCATGGGCAGATGCAAAAGTTCATGTAATGTCACATGCTTTACATTATGGAACTTCAGTATTTGAAGGTGTACGTTGTTATGACACCCATAAAGGTCCTGCCATTTTTCGCCACAAAGAACATGCACAACGGCTGTTAAATTCAGCAAAAATTTATCGTTTCCCTGTACCTTATTCTCTTGATGAAATCATGGAAGCTACACGCCAAACTATCAAAAAAAATAATTTAAAAAGCGCTTATATTCGCCCATTAGTCTTTATTGGTGATGTGGGTATGGGCGTTAACCCACGTGAGGGCTATAAAACCGATGTTATGATAGCTGCATTTCCATGGGGGGCTTATCTAGGCGAAGAAGCATTAGACCAAGGTATTGATGCAATGGTCTCATCTTGGCATCGCGTTGCATCAAATACAATTCCTGCCGCAGCTAAAGCAGGTGGTAACTATTTATCATCATTATTAATTGGTTCTGAAGCGAGAGCAAATGGCTTCCAAGAAGGTATTGCGTTAGATGTTCATGGTCACTTATCTGAAGGTGCTGGTGAAAATCTCTTTATTATTAAAGATGGCATTTTATACACTCCGGTTTTATCGTCATCGGCGCTACCGGGTATTACACGTGATGCAGTATTAACACTAGCACGTGATATTGGTATTGAAGTGCGAGAACAAACACTATCACGCGAATCACTTTATCTGGCAGATGAAGTGTTTATGACAGGTACTGCAGCGGAAATTACACCTGTGCGCAGTGTTGACCGCATCCAAGTTGGCATTGGCCGTTGTGGTCCAATCACCAAACAAATCCAACAAACATTCTTTGGTTTATTTAATGGTAAAACTGAAGATAAATATGATTGGTTAGATCTTGTTAAATAATAAATAAAATCAAAAATCCGCCAACTATGTTGGCGGATAACTTTTTAACTTGGTGATTAATATTAAAAACTACAAACCGTTAAACACGGTTACTTGCATAAAATTGGGAGCAGGAAATGCCTAAATATCGTTCAGCAACCTCGACCGAGGGTAGAAACATGGCTGGTGCACGCGCATTATGGCGTGCAACTGGTGTTAAAAATGAAGACTTTGGTAAACCCATCATTGCGGTGGTTAACTCATTCACACAATTTGTACCAGGACATGTCCACCTAAAAGACATTGGACAGCTAGTTGCCAAACAAATTGAAGCATCAGGTGGCATTGCCAAAGAGTTCAATACAATCGCAGTTGATGATGGTATTGCCATGGGACATGGTGGAATGCTTTACTCACTTCCTTCAAGAGAACTCATCGCTGATTCTGTCGAGTATATGGTTAATGCACACTGTGCCGACGCCATGATCTGTATTTCTAACTGCGACAAAATCACACCGGGAATGTTAATGGCTTCGCTTCGTTTAAATATCCCAACCATTTTTGTTTCAGGTGGACCGATGGAAGCAGGCAAAACAAAACTATCTGACCAAATCATTAAATTAGACTTAGTTGACGCAATGATTCAAAGCGCTAACCCAAATGTTAGCGACGCAGATAGCAAAGCCATCGAAGAATCAGCTTGCCCTACTTGTGGTTCTTGCTCAGGTATGTTTACGGCTAACTCCATGAACTGCTTAACCGAAGCATTAGGACTTTCATTACCGGGCAATGGTTCACTTATTGCCACTCACAAACAACGTGAACAACTCTTTTTAAACGCAGCTAAACGCATTGTTGAAATCACCAAACGTTATTATGAACATGATGATGTATCTTACCTGCCTCGTTCAATTGCAACAAAAGCGGCATATGAAAATGCTATGTCATTAGACATTGCTATGGGTGGCTCGACCAACACCGTATTACATTTGTTAGCCACTGCACAAGAAGGCGAAATCGACTTTACCATGTCAGATATAGATAGATTATCGCGAAAAGTCCCACATTTATGTAAAGTAGCGCCAAGTACAGCGCAATATCATATGGAAGATGTTCACCGAGCTGGTGGGGTTGTGTCAATTATGTCAGAACTAGATAAAGCAGGATTACTAAATCGCAATGTACACAACGTTCTAGGACTAACATTACAAGAAACTTTCACCAAATACGACATAACTCAAACTACCGACGAAGCAGTAAAAAAAATGTATCGTAGTGGACCTGCAGGCATTCGCACCACTAAAGCTTTTTCACAAGATTGCTATTGGGATTCACTTGACGATGACCGTATAAATGGTTGTATTCGTGATAAAGCTCACGCCTATAGTCAAGACGGTGGACTTGCAACACTCTATGGTAATGTGGCACAAGATGGCGCAATTGTTAAAACCGCAGGCGTTGCTGCTGAAAATTTAATTTTCCGAGGTCCAGCAAAAGTATTTGAAAGCCAAGAAGATGCTGTTGATGGCATATTAGGAGGCAAAGTGGTTGAAGGTGATGTCGTTGTCATCATTTATGAAGGACCAAAAGGCGGACCGGGTATGCAAGAGATGCTCTACCCAACCAGTTATTTAAAATCCATGGGTCTAGGCAAAAAATGTGCATTGATAACAGATGGACGATTTTCTGGTGGTTCCTCTGGCTTATCAATTGGTCATATTTCTCCAGAAGCAGCAAATGGTGGCGTTATAGGCCTTGTTCGTGATGGTGATATTATTGATATTGATATCCCAAATCGTAAATTAGTACTAGATGTCCCAACTTCTGAACTTGAACGTCGACGAGTTGCAGAACTAGAACGAGGTGAAAAAGCATTTACGCCTCATAATCGAGATCGTTACGTCTCATTTGCGCTTAAAGCTTACGCCAGTTTAGCAACAAGCGCAGACAAAGGTGCCGTACGAGATAAAAGTAAATTAGGTGGCTAATTGTGAAACAAGAAAATACTCAACTTACCGGTGCAGATTATTTAAAAGCAACACTTTGTAGCGCCGTATACGATGTGGCAGAAGTAACTCCACTTGAAAAAATGGAAAAGATCTCAGCAAGAATACACAATCAAGTTTTTGTCAAACGCGAAGACCGCCAACTCGTCCACAGTTTCAAAATCCGTGGAGCACAAGCCATGATAGCCAGCTTAAGTGAAGAAGAACGCAAATGCGGCGTTATTGCTGCGTCGGCTGGCAACCATGCGCAAGGAGTGGCTTTTTCGGCTACAAAATTAGGCATCAGTTCTTTAATTGTTATGCCACTAACAACTGCCGATATCAAAGTTGAAGCTGTAAAAAGTTTTGGTGGTGAAGTATTACTTTATGGTGCCAACTTTGACGAAGCCAAAGCCAAAGCAATGGAACTGGCTAAAGAACAAAATCGCATCTTTATTCCACCATTTGATCATCCATTAGTAATTGCTGGGCAAGGCAGTATTGCTATGGAACTATTACAACAAAATGCCAAATTAGACCGAATCTTTGTACCTGTTGGTGGTGGAGGGCTTGCCGCAGGCATTGCAGTATTAATCAAACAAATCATGCCATCAATCAAAGTTATTGCTGTTGAGCCTAAAGACTCAGCTTGCTTAAAAGCTGCATTAGATGCAGGTCACCCTGTTAATTTAGATCGTGTCGGACTCTTTGCTGAAGGCGTTGCTGTCAAACGAATTGGCAATGAAACATTCAGACTTTGCCAACAATATATTGATGATATTATTACCGTGAATAGCGACGAAATTTGCGCGGCAGTGAAAGACTTATTTGACGATGTACGTGCAATAGCTGAACCATCTGGCGCAGTAGCATTAGCTGGACTAAAAAAATATGTCGATCAGCATAACATCTGTGGTGAAAAACTTGCTCATATACTGTCAGGCGCTAATTTAAACTTCCACAGCTTGCGCTATGTATCAGAACGCTGTGAATTAGGCGAAAAACGTGAAGCGCTATTAGCAGTCACCATCCCAGAAAAGAAAGGCAGTTTTTTAAGTTTTTGTCAGCTATTAGGTGGACGCGCAGTAACCGAATTTAATTACCGCTATCATGATGAAAAATCTGCTTGTATTTTTGTGGGAATAAAAATCTCGAAAAGTGAAGAAAAAGATGAAATTATGCAAGAACTTGCTGCTGCAAAATACCCTGTAGTGGATCTAACCGAAGACGAAATGGCAAAACTACATGTACGCTACATGATTGGTGGCAAACCTTGCAAACCGCTTCAAGAACAAGTATACAGTTTTGAGTTCCCTGAATCGCAAGGAGCGTTGCTTAAATTCTTACAAACGTTAGGGACTAATTGGAATATATCAATGTTCCACTATCGTAGCCACGGTACCGATTATGGTCGTGTACTTGCCGCGTTTGAAATCGACGAATCAACCCTTAACCAGTTTAATCAACACCTAACTGAACTCGATTATGGTTTCCACAATGAAACACATAATCCTTCGCTTAAACTATTTTTAACCAATCAAGGTTAAAATTAGTAACAACTATTCACCTATAAGGTGGATTAGCGAAGAGTACTTTTTTGTTGTAGTAAGTTTTATTTTTTTGAAAAGCGCTTTTGCTACTCAGTTGCAAAAGCGCAAGAATCGCAGACTTTGTCTTTTATATGCTCCTATGTATTGGTTGATGGCGTTGTAATATGATCCTCGCCAAAATATTAGACAGTGCCCGCCTCTATCATTTTTTCGTTTTGGTAATATTGTTATTCATATTGTTCAGATGATACCCAGCCATTGGCTGAATGACGGCGTATCCGATTATAATAGATTTCAATATATTCAAATAGTGCTTTATTAGCCTGCTTCCTCGTTTTGTAGTAACAGTCATGAATAATATGGTTTTTGAGTGTATGAAAAAAACTCTCAACAACCGCATTATCAAAGCAGTTTCCTCTTCGACTCATGCTTTGCCTTAGCCCATATTGTAATAATAATTGCTTGAAATCAGCACTGCAATATTGGCTTCTTTGGTTACTATGAATGAGTACATTTTTAGGAAAGTGACGCCGAAATAAGGCTTGTTTTAATGTATTACACACTAAATGACGGTCTATGTAGCGACTGGTTTGCCTAGCAATCACTTTTCGTCCATATAAATCGATAATCACCGACAAATATAACCAACCTTCCCCCGTTTTGATATAAGTAATATCGGTTACCCATGTCGTATTCGGCTTATCAGGGTTAAATTGCCTATCTAACGTGTTGGGCACAATATTGTGATGAGCCGTGTCTGTTTTATACTTGAATTTACGTGCTGCTTTACTATGCAATCTCAAACTACGACGTAATCCCCATTGTTGCAAAACACGGCTTATAAATACCCCAAACTTAGTACACAACTCACGTAGAAAATTAAGCTGCTTGTTTTAGTGTTTTATACTCAATCGGTGTCATGTTATTTAATGCCTCATGCAGTCTTTCGGTGTTATAAATCGTTAGCCATTCTTCGGTTATTCTCCTTGCTTGTGCTAAGTTGTTAAAAAGATATAAATCGAGTACTTCAGTACGATAGGTACGATTAAATCGTTCAATATAGCCATTTTGATAAGGGCTACTAGGCTTTATATAATCAATGGCTATATCATGTGATTTAGCCCAGTTTATAAAGGTTTTTCCTGTAAATTCTGGCCCATTATCGACCCGTATTTTTAATGGATATCCATGATATTCGGCCAGTTTATCTAAGTAACGGGTAATCCTTCCTGCTGGTAAGTTGACTGCAATATCAATACCTAACGCCTCACGATTAAAGTCATCGATGACATTGAATGTCCTAAAGCGACGTTGATTACGGCTACTGTCACTCATAAAATCCATTGACCAACATTCACCTTGTTTATTAGGCACAAATAGCTTTTCCGGACATCGTGGAGGAATGCGTTTTTTTCGTTTTACTCTGAGATTAAGCTTTAATTCACAATACACCCGATAAACACGCTTATGGTTCCATTGATAGCCGAGCTTTCTGATATGATTAAAACATTTTGTAACTATCCCCTAAAATAACACAGAAAAAAAGTAGAAAATTCTCTGTGATAAAAGAAAAGGGGATTTAATGATGAAAAAAATGACTGAACATCAAATCGTAGCTATTTTAAAAGAAGCTGAAGCAGGTATTCCTGTCAAGGTGTAAATGCCCAAACTTAGTACACAACTCACGTAGAAAATTAAGCTGCTTGTTTTAATGTTTTATACTCAATAGGTGTTCACTAGTGCCTTGATATTTGCGTCCATTATCAGAATAAATACATGTAGTGGTATAAGGACACCAGGCTAATACATCGTTTTGTAAAAATTGTGCTTCGCTAAATTGGAACGTATCAGGGTAAATACTAGCATAAAGATCACGTGAAAAATCATCAATGCCAACAAATAAATATTCTCTAGTTAGTTTTGTTTTTTATGTATATTCATTACAGTAGTTTCTCAAATTACTGTAAACAACGCTAGTAAATCCTACAATTTATATTAATTATTTACGTTTATAAATTTTTGTTAAACGACATGTTCCGTTACGATAATTAGAATGATATTCATCTTTAATTAAATCATATTGCCATAGTAAAATATCACTCCCTATTCCACTCATAAAGCTATGTACAATGTCATAACTTTGTTTTCTCTCGTCATCGTGATAAAAGAATTTATGATTAATATAACGTATTTTTTTATTGCTCCGATTCCATTTTCTTGAATATCCATAGAAAAACTAATAGAAGCAAAAGCACCTTTGTTTCGATAAATAGCAAAAAATTTTATTTGAGAAAATAAAATTTCTTTTTTTCCCAATTTAGATGATATAAATGTTATCTTTTCATTATCATAAAATATTTCCAAATGTTCATCTAAAAAATTTTCTGCTATAGCTTGATACATTATACCAATCAATGCTGCAAATAAAAAAGGTAAGAACAAAGGAAAAAGAGAATGAGAGAAACTATTTGTATAATTACACAAAGAAGTAAAAAAATTGCTTATACTACAATCATTGACCAATAGATTAGGAAAAAAGCGAAATACCTTTGATAATTTACTGAATAAAATTGATAATAACGATCCATTGGTTACTTTTGCCCATTTTATTAATCTAAAAGTCTTAACTAATCATAAAAAAGAATTGAATTGTAAATATCTGGTTATTAGTACAAAAATGATATAAAAATTATGTGGCAACATGAAGATAACAATTTTTTTATATTCAATATTGTTGAATAACCAAACCACATAAAAAAGTACATAATTTAGAATAATGAGCTCGTAATGAGTCCAATTCTTTAATTAAATGCAAGCATATCCATTTTACATTAAGCCCCAAATAGCCCTCTGTAATAAACCAATAATCAGTTATAATAAAATTATTATATAAATTATTACATTATACAACTTACATTTATCATAATTTATAATTAAACTAAAAATAAGAACCAGTACGAATTTATGCTTTTTAATGGTTCTTTGTTAGACTAATGAATTTACTTATTACGTTGAAGGATAAAAAAAAGAAAAACCACCATGACTAATAAAGACAATTTTGCCAACCACACCCCAATGATGCAGCAGTATTTAAAACTTAAAGCTGAAAACCCTGATATTTTATTATTTTATCGTATGGGTGATTTTTATGAGATGTTTTATGATGATGCCAAGCGTGCCTCGCAACTTTTAGATATTTCGCTCACAAAGCGTGGTTCGTCAAATGGTGAACCAATTCCTATGGCGGGAGTGCCTTATCATGCGGTTGAAAGTTATTTAGCAAAGTTAATTGCACTAGGTGAATCAGTTGCTATTTGTGAACAGATTGGCGATCCAGCTACTAGTAAAGGACCAGTAGAACGAAAAATTGTCCGTATTGTAACTCCCGGTACAGTAAGTGATGAGCTATTATTAGAAGATCGCAAAGACAATTTACTGGCATCAATTTGGCAATATAAAAATTATTACGGCTATGCCACACTCGATATCAGTTCAGGACGATTTTATATTTTTGAATGTGACAATTTCGAGGAAATGCAAGCCGAATTACAACGTACAAGTCCTGTCGAATTACTATATCCAGAAGAATTTCAATCCATGCCATTAATTGAAAATAACTCTGGATTGCGCCGTCGTCCACAATGGGACTTTGATCTTGAAACAGCAAAACAACAGCTTAATCTACAATTTGGCACTAATGATTTAATTGGATTTGGTGTGGAAGACTGTAATTATGCACTTTGTGCAGCTGGCTGTTTGTTACAATATGTTAAAGATACCCAACGCACTGCTCTACCTCATATACGTTCAATTGTCAAACAGTCGGCTTATGATTTTGTCGTGTTAGATGCCGCAACACGTCGTAATCTAGAAATCACCGAAAACCTATCTGGTGGAACTCAAAATACTGTAGTTGAAATACTTGATAAAACTCAAACACCAATGGGTAGCCGTATGCTTAAACGTTGGTTGCATTCACCAATTCGTAATCTGACTATATTACAAAATCGACAACAAGCTATTGGCGAATTGCAAAATTATATTAATGAAGTTAATCCATTATTAAAACAAATTGGTGATTTGGAACGTATTTTAGCAAGACTTGCATTACATACGGCTCGACCTCGTGATTTTGCTCGTTTACGTGATGCTTATAATTTATTACCACAACTACAAACACTACTAAGTGGTCTTACTTCACCTGCGTTAATTAACTTGCGTAAAAAAATAAATCAATTTGACCGTATAGCCGAAATATTAAATCAGGCTATTGTTGAAACACCGCCGGCAATTATTCGTGATGGTGGGGTTATTGCTACTGGTTATAATGCAGAACTAGACGAACTACGAAGTTTAGCGGATGGTGCAACCAATTATTTAGAACAGTTAGAAATCCGAGAACGTGAAACCTTAGGCATTGACACCCTAAAAGTAGGCTTTAACGCCGTACATGGTTACTACATCCAAATCAGCCGTGGGCAAAGCCATTTGGCACCAATTCATTATACTCGTCGTCAAACACTGAAAAATGTTGAGCGATATATCATCCCCGAACTTAAAGAGTACGAAGATAAAGTACTAACTTCCAAAGGACGAGCATTAGCACTCGAAAAGCAACTTTACGAACAGCTATTTGATCTATTAATGCCAGATCTAGCCACTATGCAAATCAGTGCTGAAGCCATTGCCGAACTTGATGTGCTTACCAACCTAGCGGAACGATCATTAACACTTAACTATCAAAAACCAACACTATCAACCGACTCAGGAATAGAAATTAAAGATGGCCGACATGTGGTGATTGAGCAAGTTTTACAAACACCATTTATTGCAAACTCGCTCTCATTATTACCAAGCAGACGTATGTTAATTATTACGGGTCCAAACATGGGCGGTAAAAGTACTTATATGCGTCAAACTGCTTTAATTGTATTACTGTCTTATATTGGTAGCTTTGTCCCTGCTTCAAAAGCAGTCATTGGACCTATTGATCGCATTTTTACACGTATTGGCGCTTCTGATGATTTGGCATCTGGTCGCTCCACTTTTATGGTCGAAATGACCGAAACCGCTAACATTATGCACAATGCAACTCAACAAAGTTTAGTATTAATGGATGAAATTGGTCGGGGAACTTCAACATATGATGGGCTTTCATTAGCTTGGGCTTGTGCCGAAAATTTAGCAAATGAAATCAAATCAATGACGCTTTTTGCCACTCATTACTTTGAATTAACCCAATTACCCGAGCATATGCAAGGTGTTTATAATATCCATTTTGATGCTATTGAGCACGATAATACCGTTGCTTTTATCCACGAAGTATCTGAAGGCGCAGCGAGTAAAAGTTTTGGTATTGCTGTTGCAGGACTTGCCGGTGTGCCTAAGACAGTATTAAAGCGAGCTAAACAAAAATTGAAAGAGCTCGAGATTATTTCAAAACAAACGGCTAACAGTGGTGTTGCTCAATCTCAACTTTCTTTTATCAACGCGCCTGAACCTTCAGAGGTTGAAGAAGCGTTAAAACAGATTGAGCCTGATGCACTAACACCCAAACAGGCTTTAGAGGTGTTATATCAATTAAAAAATTTATTATAATGAAATAATTCGATAGCAGCTTATCTATTAAGCTATAAATTGTAGAATTTACTAGCATTATTTACAGTAATTTGAGAAACTCCTGGATTCAAACATGAAGTGCAATTTTAAACACGGTGGAGTGAAGAAAGTAGAAAGGTGATTTATACTAGCACCTTCGCACCACCACAGTTTGGAGATTGCTATGTATTATAATCACCTTTCTAGGAAGGAAAGATACCAAATTTTCGTATTATTACAAGCCGGAAAGAATAAAAAAGAGATAGCCCAGCTACTCAATAGACATCCTTCGACAATAAGTCGAGAGATAAAAAGAAACTCAAAACCTAATCAAGCCTATCAAGCACATGATGCGGTAACCCTAGCTAGGAAAAGGCGAAAAAACAGCGGTAATGGTAAGCCAATAGAGTCTTCGGTATGGCGCCAAGTTGAAAAATACCTCATGCTTTATTACAGCCCAGAGCAGATTGCCGCACGTTTAAAGAAAGTCTGTGTCCAAAATCAATCTATAACTA